>NZ_LSKH01000270.1:0-39279 GCF_001557395.1 Sphingomonas sp. CCH5-D11
CCCGCCCCTGAAACAGCTCGTCCAGTTCCCGCAGGCGGGGCAGTGACCGGTCGATCACCGTGACGCTTGCGCCCAGTCCCACCGCCATTCGCGCCGCATGAGTTCCGACCACTCCGCCGCCAAGCACGACGACCTCGGCCGGCGACACGCCCGGTACGCCGCCGAGCAGAACGCCGCGCCCGCCATTATAGGCCATCAGCGCCGATCCAGCTGCCTCGATCGCCAAGCGGCCCGCAACTTCGCTCATCGGCGCGAGCAGCGGCAGCCCACCGCCGCGATCGGTCACCGTTTCATAAGCCACGGCGGTGACGCCTGAGGCCATCAGGCCTTTGGCCTGCTCCGGATCGGGCGCCAGGTGCAGATAGGTGAAGAGGATCTGATCCTCGCGAAGCTGGATCCACTCGCTTGGCTGCGGCTCCTTTACCTTCACGATCATCTGTGCGGTCGCGAAGACCTCCTGCGCCGTCGGTATGATGATGGCGCCGGCCTGCTTATAAACCGAATCGTCCGCCGCAATGCCGGCGCCCGCTCCCGTCTCGACCAGCACCTGATGGCCACGGGCCACATATTCGCGAACGGCGCCTGGAGTAAGCCCGACTCGATATTCGTGATTCTTGATTTCCTTCGGCACGCCGACGCGCATGCGGCTCTCCTAGTCACAAATCAGACCATCAAAAAAGATAAGACGGGCCATGACGCCAACGGGGGAAGCTGCCGTTCCGGCAACCTCCCCCGCGTGGTTCATCTACCGTGATCCGTCAGCCCCGACCGCGGCTGCTTCAGCAGCCGCCTCAGGCCCAACCACAAACGCGTCAGATGTCGTCGCCGAGCGCGCCCTTGACCTTGCCCATGAACTGCTGGCCCTTGCCCTTCATCTCCTGGCCAGCGCCTTCCGCCTCCAGGCGATCGTCGGCTGCCGTGCGGGTGGCCGGATCCTTATCCGCCATCGCCTGCTTGGTCTTGCCGACAGCCTCGTTCACATTGCCCTTAATCTTGTCGACCAACTCACCCATGATGTCCTCCGTTTTACCCTGAAGGAACGGGGTGGCGCACGCGATGTTCCCTCACGCCCGGGGATGGGCGGCGCGATAGACGTCCAGCAGATGTGCCGCATCCACGGCAGTGTAGATCTGCGTCGATCCAAGGCTTGCGTGGCCGAGCAGCTCCTGAAGTGAGCGCAGGTCGGCGCCCCTTCCCAGGAGATGGGTGGCAAAGGAATGCCGCAGAGCGTGCGGCGTGGTGCGATCCGAAAGGCCAAGGTTCGCCCGTGCAGCCCGCACCGCGGCGCGCACCACGCCGGGCGACAATGGCCCGCCGCGAACGCCGCGGAAAAGTGGCGCGTGACGTTCGATCGGCCATGGCGCGGTCGCCGCATAGGTCTCAAGCGCTTCACGGACCTGGGGCAGCAGCGGCACGATCCGGACCTTGCCGCGCTTGCCGGTCACGGTGATCGTCTCGCCGAGCGGCAGGGCGGCACCCGTCAGCGACAGGGCTTCGCCGATACGAAGCCCGGCACCATAGAGCAGCAGCAGCAACGCCCAGTCGCGCTTGCCCGCCCATTCAAGCCGCGCGCCATCGCTAACCTCCTCGGCAAGGGCGACGACCTCATGCGGCGCAATCGGACGGGGCACACCCTTGCGGACGCGTGGTCCTTTCAGTCGTGGAGCACTTCCCTCGCCATTCGCCCACTCGAGGAAATCGCGCACTGCAGAAAGCTCCCGTGCGGCCGAGGCGTTGCCCAGACCATCGCCCCGCCGATGCGCCAGATATGCCCGCAGATCAGCCGGGGTCACCTTGGCCAAAACAGCACGATCGACCGGTCCACCTGCATGGCGAGACATGAACGAGAGGAACCGCACGGCACTCGCGCGATAGGCGCGTACGGTGTGCTCGGATCGGCGCAGGGTGCGGGAGAGATGCGCGGCGTACAAGATGGGCAAGTCATCCACCCGCCTCTTCTATCACCGGCTTCCCTCCGAGTCGCCTGCGCCCCATATGCGTATCCGCATGTCCCGTGCTCGCGTTCTCGTCCTCAATTCCGCGCTTGGCCCACTCGACTATCGCGTGCCCCATGGCATGTCGGTGGAGCCGGGCTCGATCGTCGTTGCGCCGCTTGGTCCACGTCAATTGATGGGCGTGGTGTGGGAGCCGGAGCGACTGCCTTCGGACGCCGAGGTCGGCGACAACCGGTTGCGCAACCTGCTGGCAGTCGCAGATGCGCCGCCACTCCGCCCAGCGCTGCGACGGCTCATCGAATGGACGGCGGACTATTATCTCGCGCCACCCGCCTCGGTCGCCCGCATGGCGCTATCCTCGACATCCGCACTGGAAGGATCGCGTCACGTCGTCGAGTATCGCGCGACCGGGCACGTACCGGCACGCATGACGGCGCAACGCGAGCAGGCATTGGAACGGATCGGCGATCGCCAGGGTCTGATCCGCGAACTGGCTGCCATCGCCGACGTATCGGACAGCGTGATTCGCGGGCTGGTGAAAGCGGGCGCGATCGAGAGCGTCGAGGTGGATATCGACAGCCCCTATCCGCTGCCCCGCGCAGAACATGCGCCGCCCATCCTGTCTGAAGATCAACGCGCAGCCGCTGACGTGCTCATCGCCGATGTCGCTGCCCGGGCCTTTCGTCCCACGCTGCTCGACGGCGTCACAGGATCCGGCAAGACCGAAGTCTATTTCGAAGCAGTGGCGGAGGCGCTTCGCCAGGATCAGCAGGTGCTGGTGCTGCTGCCGGAGATCGCGCTTACCGAACCGTTTCTCAAACGCTTTCACGACCGCTTCGGCTGCGAGCCGGTGGCTTGGCACTCGGGGCTCCGGTCGACGCAGCGGCGGCGCGCCTGGCGGGCGATCGCCAGCGGGGAAGCACGAGTGACGGTGGGCGCGCGCTCGGCGCTGTTTCTGCCTTATGCCAAGCTCGGGCTGATCGTCGTCGACGAGTCGCACGAGACCAGCTTCAAGCAGGAAGACGGCGTTCACTATCATGCCCGCGACGTCGCGGTGATGCGGGGCAAGTTCGAAGACTGTCCCGTCATTCTCGCCTCCGCCACGCCGGCGATCGAGACCCGCCAGCAGGTGACGCTCGGCAATTACAATGAGGTCAAGCTGCCGGGGCGTTTCGGCCCGGCCGAGATGCCCGCGATCGAAGCGCTCGATCTCCTCGAGCACAAGCCGGATCGCGGCCGGTGGCTGGCGCCGCCACTCGTCGCAGCCCTGGAGGAGACCCTTTCGCGGGGTGAGCAGTCGCTGCTCTTCCTCAACCGTCGCGGCTATGCGCCACTGACGCTGTGCCGGCATTGCGGTCATCGCTTTCAATGCCCGAATTGCACCGCGTGGATGGTCGAGCATCGGTTGACTCGCCGTCTCGCCTGCCACCATTGCGGGCATATCGAGCCTGTTCCGCGTGCCTGCCCGGAGTGCAGCGAGGAAGACAGCCTTGTCGCCTGCGGCCCCGGCGTGGAACGGATTGCCGATGAAGCGACCGCGCTGTTTCCCGAGGCGCGCGTCGCGGTCGTCACCTCGGATACGATCTGGTCACCGGCAAAGGCGGCGGAGTTCGTCGGCCGGATGGAAGCCGGGGCAATCGACATCGTTGTCGGGACGCAGCTCGTAACCAAAGGCTACCATTTCCCCAACCTGACGTTGGTCGGGGTGGTGGATGCCGATCTCGGGCTGGAAGGCGGCGACCTGCGCGCGGCCGAACGGACCTTCCAACAAATCCGGCAGGTTTCCGGTCGCGCTGGCCGTGGCGAAAAGCCTGGCCGCGTGTTCATCCAGACGCACTCGCCCGGCGCACAGGTGATGCAGGCGCTCGTCACTGGCGATTCGGAAGCCTTTTACGAAGCGGAGACCGACGCCCGGCGCGATGCGGGCGCGCCGCCTTTTGGTCGCTATGCAGCGCTCATCATTTCCAGTGAGGATCAGTCTGCGGCCCAGGAAACCGCTCGCCTGATCGGGCGAAGCGCGCCTGAAGTTGAAGGCATGCATGTTTATGGTCCGGCACCGGCGCCGCTGGCCATGTTGCGCGGGCGGCACCGCTTTCGCCTGTTGATTCATGCCCGGCGGGCGCTGGACGTGCAGGAGGTCATTCGCGGCTGGTTGGGTGCGATCGACTGGCCGTCTAAGGTGCGTGTCGCGGTGGACGTGGACCCCTACAGCTTTCTTTGACCGTGTTAGCGCGATGGGCGCTTTCGATTGCAGCCCGTTGGTTCACCGACGCTGGACGCGGAACATCCGCACCTGTCGCAGGTGCTTCCCGTCAACCTCGCGGCCGGCGGAGCACGATGTAGAGCGCGCCTTGTCCGCCATGTCGCGGATGGGCGCCGCGGACGGCCGCGATCGATCCCGCGTGACGCGATCCGCCCAGCCAGTCCCCGATCGCTGCACGGATTGCCCCTCGCGCATGCGGACGTTCGCTTTCCGGCCGGGGAGGCTTGCCCGTCACCAGCAGGATCACGCGATCACCACGGGCGATCGAGCGGGCGAGCGCGCCGTCCAGAAGGTCATGCGCAGAGTGCAATGTGTGCCCGTGGAGGTCGATCGTCGCATCCGGCGTTACCAGCCCGCGACTGAGCTTCTTGTCCCAGCCGCCGTCCAGCGTGATGCCCGGCACCGCTTTGGCCGGCGGCTCAGCTCGCTTCTTCGGCTGCGGCACTGAACGCAGCGCAGCCTGAGTGGAGGAACGCTTCGCAGGCTCGCTGGTCGGTACCGGCTTGGGCACGGTGGCCGCCACCGCGCGTAGCGGACGGACCGTGGCCATCACCCGCGCCCAGAGCGCGGCTTCGTCAGGATTAAGGCCGCGCGACACCAAGCCGAGCCAGCGTGCCGCTGGGCACCAGCAGGAAGGCGGTGCCACGGGCGCTCATGCCGCCGGCAATGGCGCGCGCCTCGTCGCCAGCGCCCCAGAAGGTGTCGAAGCGATTGGTGCCCTTGATCGCGCCGCCAGTGTCCTGCGCCACCCACAGCCCGGTTGCGTCCGTGCGGTCCATCGACAGGAACACCGGCGCGCCCAGCGGCACGAAGCGCGTGTCTGCCGCCACCGTGGCGCGATCCGAAACCGGCAAGCCCATCGCGCCGAGCGGCGGTCCGTCGAGCACGCGGAAAAAGACGTAGCTCTTGTTTTCGCGCATGATCGCCCGGCCTTCTTCGGGGTGGCCGTGAAGCCAGGCGACGATGCCTTGCATGCTCGCCTCGCCCCGTCCGATCAAACCACGATCGAGCATCAGTTTGCCAATGCCAGTGTAGTCGCGGCCGTTCTGGCTGTCATAGCCAATCCGCAGGACATCGCCGTCAGGCATGCGGACGAGCCCCGAGCCCTGCACCTGAAGGAAGAAAAGCTCTACCGGATCAACGGCATAGCCAAGCACGCGGGCCTTGCCGGTGAGCGCACCTTCCTCGATCATGGTGCGGTCGTAATAAGGCACGAAGCTTGCCCCCTCGACCCGGCCGCGGATTTTCTTGCCCTTCAGATCGGTGGAGAACTGACCGAGGTCCACGTCCACCAGATCGCTCGGACGAGCATAGATCGGTGCGTAACCGGAGCGAAATGAGCGCGATCCGGCGATTTCCGGAATATAATAGCCAGTCGCGAACGCTTTCCCGTCGCCCACCTGCACCGTTTCGAACCAGCGGGTGAAGAACGCCCGCGCGTCCCCGCCGCGCGCCGCCGCGTCACAGGCCGGCTTCCAATCGGCCCCGCGGGTCAGCCCGGTCGGATCAGGGCGGCGCACCAGCGATGGGCAACTGATCCGAAAGGCAGCCAGCGCACGTTCGGCGGCATCGCCAGTGATCGGCAGGCTGGAGACAGACGGTCCGGATACCAGGCCGGCGATGACAGCGGTGGCGGCGCCGGCAACGGGCGCACTGGGCACAGGAGCGATCGGTGTGGCAGGCGTCGGCTGACGAACCGGGCCGGCCGGCCGGGTCGGTACAGCCGGTCGCGGAGCCGTTCCAATCCCGGAGGGCGACGGCGGCACCACCGTGCCGACACATGCGGATAACGAGAGCGCCGCAGCCAGCGCTATCCCCCCACGACGAAGCATCATTCCCCCGATCTTCAAGCCGCGCCCGATCTCAAGCCTGGCCGACCTTCAAGCCCTGACGATCAAGCCTTGACGATCAAGCCTCGTCGGTATCCGACAGCTTCCAATTGGGATCGCTGCTACGCAGGGTACGGGCAAAGGTCCACACGTCATGGGTTTCAACCGCATCGCTGGTGGAGCCAGCAATGACATTGCCCTCCGCGTTGCGCGTGACGGCGGCGATCAGCGCATCGAAGCGCACCGTAATGCGGGCATCCTTCCCCTGAAGCGACGCACCAGTGATAACGGCGCGCTCGATCGAGACCAGCCGGTTGTCCAGCACGTCGCCCGTCTCGTTACGCTGCGCAATGGCTTCGCCGAAAGCACGGCCCACATCCGGGGAAACAAGGTCGCGGAGCGCCTCTTCATCGCCCTTCCAAAATGACTCCAGGATCATTCGATAGGCACCCTGTGCGCCATCCATGAACCGCGCGACATCAAAGCCCGGCTCAGCGGCAATGATCGCGCGGACGCCCGGCTCGGCATTGCCCTCGAACGGCTTTACTACCGGCTCACGCGGCTCGCTGGTCTTCTCCACCGCACGCGGCAGCGGAGCCGGCACGGGCCGCTCCTCCGCGGGCTTGGGCAACGGTTCATGCCCCGTACGCTTGCCCAGCACCGAATACAGCCGGAGCGCCAGAAACGCGGCAACCATCGCGAGAAGGACTATATAGAACACCCGGCCTCCGATACGCTAAGGTTCCAACATAGTCGCCAACGCCCGACGTTTCAAATGGGTGCGGGTGCCCCTTGGCAGCGGCGTTGAAACCAATCGGGTCGCCTGCTAGGCGCCCACGCATCGTGCGCGGCCCATGCCGCGCCCTTCTCCCTCAAGGAACGACGACATGGACGAGCAGGATACTGGCGCCGGTTTCGGGACCACGCCGCAGCCGAACGGCGAAGATACGACGCCGGCGGTCGGCCTGATCTCGCAATATGTGAAGGACCTGTCGTTCGAGAACCCGAACGCCCCGGCGGTCTTCCAGAACCAGCAGGGTCCGGAAATCAACGTGCAGTTCGATATCGCCGCCAATCAAGTGGGCGAGGACGCACATGAGGTAACGCTGAAGATCGAGGTCCGCGCCGAGACGCAGGGCCGCGTCACCTTCCTGGTCGAGCTGGCCTATGCCGGCCTGTTCGGCGTGCGCAACGTGCCGCTGGACGCGCTCCAGCCGTTCCTGCTGGGCGAGGCGCCGCGCCTCCTCTTCCCGTTCGCACGCCGCGTGGTGGCGGACACGATCCGCGACGGCGGCTTCCCGCCGCTGCTGCTGGAGCCGATCGACTTCAACGCGCTCTACCTTCAGCAGGCCGAGCAGCGCGATGCGCAGCTGCAGGCCGGGAATTTCGGCCAGGCCTGAGGGCGGGTTTCACTTACTTGTAAGCCGAACGGTTCCTCCCCCGTTCGGGCCGAGCCTGTCGAAGTCCGTGTTCCGGACACGCCCTTCGACAAGCTCAGGGCGAACGGGGATCCTGGTGAACGGGGCGTAGCAAGATGAATCTTACCCGCGCGCTTGGTTCGGTCGGTGGGCTGACGCTGGCCAGCCGCGTGCTCGCGCTGGCGCGCGATACGCTGCAGGCGAGTTATGTCGGTGCGGGGTTCGCCTCTGACGCATTCTTCGTCGCGTTCCGCCTGCCCAACATGTTCCGCGCGCTGTTCGCGGAGGGCGCGTTCAACGCCGCGTTCATCCCCCTCTTCAACAAGAAGATCGCCGAGGGCGGCGGGGCAGAGGGCGGCGGCACGGCGGCCGGGATCGACTTCGCCGAGCGCGCCCTTGCCCTACTCTTCCCGGTGCTGGTGGTGTTCACCGCGGCGATGCTGGCAGCGGCGTGGCCGATCACCTGGGGCCTGTCCGGCGGGTTCGAGCGGCAGCATCCGAGCGCGGCGCAATTCGCCTTTGCCGTCACGCTGTCACGCATTACCATCCCCTATCTTCTGCTGATCTCGCTTGCCTCGCTGCTGGGCGCGATCCTCAACTCGCTCGGGCGCTTCTGGGTCAACGCAGCGGCGCCGATCCTGCTCAACGTCGCGATGGTCGGCGGGCTGCTGTTCTTCCACGGCGCGGACCCCTATGAGACGGCGCGGTCTCAGGCGGTGGCGGTCACGGTCGGCGGGGCGATGCAACTCGCCTGGCTGTGGTGGGCATGCCGGCGCGCGGGCGTGAGCCTGAAGCTGCGCATGCCGCGGCTCGACGACGACGTGCGCCGCCTGCTGAAGCTGATCGTGCCGGCGGCGACCGGCGCGGGGGCGGCGCAAATCAACCTCGCCATCTCCACCGCGCTTGCCGGCGGGCTGCTGTCCGCCGGGTCGATCTCGGCCATTTATTATGCCGACCGGCTGAACCAGCTGCCGCTGGGGATGATCGGCATCGGGCTCGGCACCATCCTGCTCCCCGTAATCTCGCGCCAGCTCGCTGAGGGGCGCGAGGCGGAGGCGATGGAAACGCAGAACCGCGGGCTGGAGCTGGCGCTGTTCCTCACCCTGCCCGCCACCGCCGCCTTCGTCTTCGCGGCCGAGCCGATCGTGCGCGGGCTGTTCCAGCATGGCGCGTTCGATGCGTCGGACACGACGCGCGCGGCGCTGGCGCTCTCCGCCTTTTCGATCGGCCTGCCCAGCTATGTGCTGGTCAAGGTGCTGACGCCGGGCTTCTACGCGCGGGCCGACACTGCGACGCCAGTGCGGCTGGCCTTGTGGTCCGTGGCGGTCAACCTGATCGGCAACCTGATCCTGATCCCGCTGCTCGGCCGCTACGGCATCGGGCAGATGGGGCCGCCGCTCGCCACTGCGCTCGCCTCGACGATCAACGTCGCCTCGCTCTACGTCGTGCTGGCACGGCGCGGGCATCTGGCGCTCGACGCACAGGTGCGCCGCCGCGTGCCACGGCTGGCACTGGCCGCCGCCATGATGGGGGCGACCCTGCTGCTGATCGCGCCGCCTATCGACCCCTATATGACCGGTTCGCTGCCGGTGCGCGCCGCGGCGCTCTGCGCGCTGGTCGGCGCGGGCGTGGCGGTCTATGGCATCGCCTGCGTGGTGACCGGCGCCTACCGGCTGTCGGACCTGCGCGCCCTCCTGCGTCGCAAGAAAGCAAGCTGATCATTATGCGCGTCATTTCCGGCATCAAGCCCACCGGCAACCTGCACCTCGGCAATTATCTCGGCGCGGTGAAGCAGTGGGTGGCGATGCAGGACGAGATTCAGGCGCAGGGCGGCGAGACGATGTATTTCATCGCCGACCTCCACGGGCTGACCGAGTTCATCGCGCCGGCCGAATTGCGCGCCAATACGATCGAGATGACCGCGACCCTGGTGGCGGCGGGGATCGATCCGGAGCGCTCGATCCTGTTCAACCAGACGCGCGTGCCGGCGCATAGCGAGTTGGCGTGGCTGCTGAACAATGTGGCGCGGGTCGGCTGGCTGAACCGGATGACGCAGTTCAAGGACAAGGCGGGGAAGAACCGCGAGGGCGCTTCGGTCGGGCTGTATGACTATCCGGTGCTGATGGCGGCGGATGTGCTGCTGTACAACGGCACGCACGTGCCCGTTGGCGAGGACCAGAAGCAGCATCTGGAGCTGGCGCGCGATATCGCGACGAAGTTCAACCTCGATTATGGCGTCGAGCTGTTCACCCAGCCCGAGCCGCTCATCAGCAAGGCCGCGCCGCGGATCATGAGCCTGCGCGATGCGTCGGCCAAGATGTCCAAGAGCAACCCGTCCGAGCAATCGGTGGTGAAGCTGGTCGATCCGGATGAGGTGATCGCGGAGAAATTCCGCAAGGCGAAGACCGATCCGGAGGCGTTGCCGGATTCGTGGGAAGCGCTGGAAGGTCGCCCGGAAGCGAAAAACCTCGTGACCATCTTCGCCGCGCTGGCTGATCGCACGCCGGAGAGCGTGGTGGCGGAATTCGCCGGCCAGGGCTTCGGCCAGTTCAAGCCGGCGCTGGCCGATCTGGCAGTGGCCAAGCTCGGCCCGATCCGCGACGAGATGCTCCGCCTGCTGAACGACCGCGGCGCGATCGATGCGATCCTCGCCCGCGGCGCGGAAAAGGCCCGCGATCTCGCCGCGCCGGTGCTGGCCGAGGCGCAGAAGGCCATGGGGCTGCTGGCCTGACTGGTTTCCAGCGGCCGGGGTTTTCGCCGTGGTCGCGGATCCGGTGACGATTGCCGATGGTAACCCTTTGTGTAACGCTGACGCCTTGCCAGCGTGAGTTCGAGCCATTCTAGACGCCCTTCGCCGACTTGGCCGATCAAAGCGCCCGCCCGCCACCGCCCGGGGTGAACGCATCTATGCGATCGGCGACGTGCACGGCTGCGTCGACCTGCTGAACGCGCTGTGGACGCGGATCGTGGCGCATCAGGCCAGCTTGCCGGCCGTACCGACTACGCATGTCGTGTTCCTTGGCGACATCGTGGATCGTGGGCCGGATTCGCGCGGCGCGCTGGAGTGGCTGGATCGCAAGCGCCATGAGGTGCCGGGCATCACCACGCTGCTCGGCAACCATGAGGAAATGCTGCTGCGGACGTGCGACCGCGATCCGATGACCTTTGCCAATTGGCTGCGGAACGGTGGCACTCAGGCGGCGGCCAGCTTCGGCTTGCAGCCCTTCGATGGCGCGGATGCCGGCGCCTATATCGAGGAAGTGCGCGCCGCCGTATCGCCGGAGTGGCTGGAGTGGATCCGCCGCTGGCCGCTGACGGCGGTGTCAGGCGACTATTTCTTCTGCCATGCCGGCATCCGCCCGGGGGTTGCTCTGCGTAAGCAGCAACGCCGCGACCTGCTGTGGATCCGCGAGGAGTTCCTGGATGATCCGCGCGACCATGGCGCCGTGATCGTGCACGGCCACACGATCTCGCCGCGCGTGGAAGTGCTGCCCAATCGCATCGGAGTCGATACCGGCGCCTATGCCAGCGGCGTTCTCAGCGCCGTTTATCTTGAAGGCACAACCATCGAGGTGATCGCGACGGACCAGTGAGCGTTCTCAGGCGCGTTCCAGCACATGATAGCCGATTTTCGGCTTCACTGCGGCCTTCACCAGTTCGACCCCGACCTTTTTTGCGCCCCGCACCAGTCCCTGCGCATTGCCGGTTTGCACCGAGATGCTCCGCCGACGGACTTCGCTGACCTTCCTCAGTCCGTTGTGCGCCGCGAGCCAGTCGATCGTCTTTTCGGAAAAGGCGTTAAGATGCTCCAGCGGCTGGATTGACGCGAACGCTTCGACCTCGCCCGGGATGGCCTTGGCGCCGCCGCTGGCGAACATGGCCTCGGTCGGGAGTCCCTTGCTCTTGAGCAAATGCTCCAGCTTGCCGCGATAGGGGATCGCGGCCTTGAACAGCCCGCCCGGCGCCACCGCCCGCGCCAGCCGCGCGAAATCGCGACCCGGATGGACGAGATGCTCCAGCACCTGTTCAGTATGGACCAGATCGAAGGTCATGCGATCCACATCCTCGTCTTCGATCACCTCGAGGCCGAGCGTGCGCGCAAGCTGCTTCTTGTCGTCGCCGATCTCCGTCACATAGACGGTCGCGCCCATGCCGCGCGCCACGCGCGCCCAGCGGCCCTGGCCGACGCCGAAATCGAGCATGGTGATGTCGGCTGGGTGCTTGCCGATCCGCTCGAACAAGACGGTGAACTCACCCGCGATGCGGTGGAATTCGTCGAGCGTCAGCAAGCCGCGCTCATATTCGTCCAGAAAGCCAGGAGAGATCATCTGCGTGTAGATGACCTCCAGCAACGCATCATTGGGCGTCTGCACCTGAAACAGGAGATCGCAGGTGGCGCATTTGTCGACCTCGAATGGCACGTCGGCGAGCAGCGACCAGTCGATCATGCCCTGCCGGCCGAAGTTCGATTGCACCAGCGCACGGACCGGATCCTCGTCATAGCGAGCGGTGTAGATCCGATGCGTATCGGTTCCCGCGCAAACCGGGCAGGCGCTGCGGGAAGTGAAACCGGGCGTCGCGGTCGGCTGTAGCATGGAAAGGCCGGCCTCCTTTGGGGAATGGTTCGCGTACAGCGTCGCGCACGCGCGCTGTCAAGGAAGCGCTGTCCCTTGCGCGGGCATCGCACGCAACTGGCACCGCGCGGCACGCCGGACGAGCACCAGATCGACCAGCCACCCAAGTGCCATCGCCGCGATCGTCCACACTGGCGCCAGGAACACCAACGCAATCGCAACGGCCGCCACATTTACCAGCGAGGACCAGATCACCGCCCGGGCTAGCTGACGAAAGCCGCCGGCCGCCTGAACCATGATGTTCGCGGGAACCTGCAGCAGGATCAGCAAGGTGATCGACATCCAGGACAGGGCCGCCGTGCGGATGACGCCCAGATCATAACTGGCGGGAAAAACCAGCTGCGGTGCGAAGCGCAGGATGCCGAGCGCCAGCACCACCATGGCAAACCATGCCAGCATCAACACCCAGAAGAACAACCGCATGGTGCGGCGCAACTCCGCCGTATCACCCGCCGCGATCAGCCGCGCCATCTGTGGCCGCTCATATTCGCCAAGGGCGTTTTGCACCACATTGAGCGGACGGAGCAGCAGGGCCGCGCCCGCCAGCGGCGCCATCGCCGCCGCTCCGGCTCCAAGGGTGACGAGATAGACATGCGTGTTGGCGGCTGCCTCAGATGCCAGGACGCCAAGCAGCGCCCAGCGCGACTGATGGCGCCATATGCCTTGATAGACGCGCCACGATTGGCGGCCGGGCCAGGTAAACAATCGCGACAGGTAAGGCGTGCCGAACGCCAGGAGGCTCAGTGCCGCGCCGAGCGCCAGCGCGCCGTAGCAGGCCGTTTCCGGCTGCAGACGGACGACATAGGCCGCTCCGCCGAACGCCACCAGCGTCAGCGCGCCATAGCTGATATCTGAGAGTGCGGTGCGCCCTGCGCGATCATTCGCATAGGCCCATGCCCGGCCCACCCAGCGCAGGATCATCAGCGCGGTATAGATGCCGTAGCAGAGCGCCGCCGGCGTCGGCAGCGCCATGAAACTCGCCAGAATGCCAAAGCCAATGCCGGCAACTGCTGCCGTGATCACGGCGGCGCTGAGGATCGCGGCGGCAGCATGGCTGCGCTCCTGCTCGCCCGGCGCGGCAATGGTTTGAAGCGGTGCCCCGAAAAGCGCCATCGCCAGCGCGACGGTGAACTGCGCCGCGACGAACAGGAACGTGTAGGTGCCGAACGCCGCCGGTGTTTCCAGCCGAAGCATCGCGAAGGACAGCAGGAAATGCGTTCCGGCAAGCACCACCGGTCCGATCCCCGCAAGCAGGTATCGGCGGAACCTCAGAAGATACCATGTGCCGGCATTCGTCGACGAGGGGCTGGCCACCAATGCTCCTTACCCGAACCGGCGAACCCGGGTGGTGGCGAATGCGATCGTCCCAATCAAGGGCCTTAGCAACAAAGCGTTACCCACCCTGCTGTTGCAGATACCAAGGATTTGACGCAAATCTCCCGCGCGACACCGGGGGGCGTCGTGCACGAGCGGGGCTAAGGGAACAGAAAAAAATGGCGCGGCGGTTCATCGTTCACGTGGGCGCGCCCAAAACAGGTACGTCGGCGTTCCAGGAGTGGGCCGTTGCCAATCGCGCGGCACTGATTGAAGCCGGGTTCTTCTATCCCGAGACCGGCGCCACGCATCGGGGCAATCATTTGGCGCTGGTCAGCGCGCTTGGCGGCGCGATCGAGGACGAGAAGCGCCGCGCTCACCTGTTCCGCCTGTTCGAACGTGAGCTGCAACCGCATCCGGACGCCGCCGTAATTCTGTCCGCCGAAGCGATGACGACACTGCGCTTCCTACCCAACATGACACGGCTGAACCGCGCGCTTGGCGAATATGGCGATGAGGCGACAGTGGTGCTGGTCGTGCGGGATCAGGTGGAGTGGCGGAATTCCTGCTATGCCCAGGCGCGCGAAATGATGACACGGCTGCCGCGCTTTCGCGACTATGTGGCGGTGGGCAAGCATGGCCCACGTGGCGGCAACTGGAATCTTCTGGAGGAAAAATACCGCGAGGCCGGGTTCGACTTCGCGACACTCGCCTTTGACAAGCGCGTGCGTGACCGCGGCATCGTTGGTGCCATGACCTCGCTTCCCTGCCTTGCCGGGCTCGCCGGTATTGCCAGTGGCGACCGGACCGAGACCAATCCCAGCGCGGGCGCTTTCTCGTTGCTTGTGGCCGAGCAACTTCGCATCGCGCTGGGTGAACAGGCCACCGCCCTGCCGATGCATATCCGGCAGAAACTGGCGGCCTTGATCGCCAACCACGCCCACGACCGACCGCAGATGCGATTCAACGGGTTCGACACGTCCATGGCGGAGGAGATGCGCGCCATGTATCGCGACGGCAACGACGCCTTTGCCCGGCGTCATTTCGGCGCTTCATGGGATGACTTATTCCCGCCCAAACCGATCCAATATGTGTCGTGCGATGCCCTAGACGAGCTGGACGCGTCCGATCGTCGCGAGATCAGCATTATCGCCGGCCAAGTCATGATCGAGGCGCTGGAGTCCGGGCTCCTGCACCTTTCCGCCAACCCTCCTGCTGATACCTGAACGGAGCTGACCGATGCTGGTCACTGACACATCCGCCATTGCGGATCTTCTCGCCTGCCCGATCTGCGGGGGCAATCTCCGGATGGACGCCGGCGAGCAACTCCGCTGCGAAGAAGAACGCTGCCGTCATCGGCAGTCCTCCTTTCCCAGGCTCGGCGGCAAGGACGTACTGATCGACTTTGACGACAGCGTGCTTGATCGCGAGACGACGCTCGCCAGCGGCGCCACCAGCGTGGTCGGCCGTGGTCGATGGCGGGCGCTGCTCAGCCGCGTGATCGACGGTTCGAACCGTTATACCTCCACGCTGGCCGATATGATGATCGAAGGGGTGCAGAAAGGCGCCACCCGCCGCCGCCCGGTGATCGTGGTGATGGGTGCGGGAGAGATCGGACATGGCTCCGAACCGCTGTACGCAACGCCCGACGCGGACATCATCGCGTTCGACATCTATGCGTCCCCGAACATCACCTTCGTGGCGGATGCCCATGCAGTCCCGCTGCGCGATGGCGTGGCGGATGGCGTCTGGATTCAGGGCGTCCTGGAACTGGTGGTCGATCCACGCAAGGTCGTGGCGGAGGCAGGCCGTATCCTGAAGCCGGGAGGCCTGATGTTCACCGACACGGCCTTCATGTGGCCGGTCTGCGAACAGGCCTATGACTTCAATCGCTGGTCCCCCAGCGGACTGCGCTGGCTGTTCCGCAACTTCGACGTGCTGGCCGCCGGACAATCTACCGGGCCGGGCACCATGACGGTGCTGGCGATCCGCTATCTGTTCCAGTCTTTGCTGCGCAGCACCAAGTTGGGACAGATCGCTGCTTTCCCGTTCGTGTGGATCAGGTTGCTGGATTACCTCTGCGGCGACCGGCGGGCGCTGGACGCTTCCGTGGGCATGTTCATCTTCGGGCGAAAACGCGAGCAGCCGATCGAGATCGATGATCTACTAAGCTATTATGATCAGCAGCCGAAGCTCAAGAAGAGCATGCGCAAACTGGCGCGCGATCCTGATGCCCGTCAGACGCTGCTGAATGCTGCAGCGCAACCTGAACTCAGATCAGCGCGGGAATAGCGATCAAGAGCCACAGGAGCGTGGCAAGACCCAGCCAGATCCCAAGGTTCGATGTCTCGACGGCCCGTTCCGCAGTGAATCGCGGGCGACCGAAGCGTCGGGCCTCGTCTTTATAGGACATCACGAAACGAACCTGCTTCCTATCCTTGTTCATCGATACCGCCCCAACATCCTTCAACCATTCTAGGAGCGATTTCCCCTCGGCGTTCGAACGCGCCGAATATTTTCGCGCCAGTCCAAGATTAGCAGCGCTGACCAGCGGGTCATTGGCTCTTCCGGCGCACCGAACGCTCGCTGCGCCATCCTCTCCAACTATCTGGGTTTACGCCCTTCTTGTCGTATTAGTACGCGCAAAGGGAACTTCTGTTCCGCTGGCGTTCATCAGTGGCTATCGGCGGCTTTTTTGAACCAAAATGGATACGTGTTTTGCGCTTGACCAAGGCGTCGCGCCAAGCAATGCAATGTCACACAAGAAGAGACGGTCGGCGGGGGGCAAGTGCCGGATGGCTGCCGTTCCGAAAGTGCTTCTCAGGGGGAACAGCAAAGGAGGGCATGTTATTCCATGTCCGACATCTTTTCGTCGCAGGATTGGCTCAGGCCAGTAGAAACGGACACCGCACCCAGTGAGGACAAGCGGTCCAAGCGACTGTTTTTTTATGCCGCTTTGCTGACGGGTGATATTCTTTCACTCGGAACTGGCTTTGCGATCGGGCGCACGCTCGCCGATGTTCGCGGATTGCCGGCGGAAAGCTTCGGCCTGGTTGCGGCGGTATTGCCGATTTATCTCCTGCTGGAGTCGCGCGCCTATTCGGCCACGACGCTGGAACGCTGGCGCTCGTCTGCGTGGATCGCCTTCGCCAATCTATCGACCGCGTTCCTCATCACCATCTTCGTCGCCTTCCTGCTGAAGGAAGTGTCTCCGATCTCGCGGCTTAGCACCGGCTTCAGCTTCGTCTTCTCGGCGACGCTGCTCCTGCTGACCCGCAGCCTGATCGGTTTGTGGAGCGAGCGCGTGTTTCGCGGCGCCGCTCTCAGCCGCATGCTGATCATCGACGGCGTCAACATTCCCTTGCCAGAGGGGCTGAAGATCGTCTCCAGCGAGCCCGTCGAAAAGACGGAGACCACCATTCATCCGTTGGCGCTGGATCGCCTCGCCCGGCAGCTGAAGGGCATCGACGAAGTCTATGTCGCTTGCCCGCCCTCGCGCCGCGCGAATTGGGCAATGGTGCTCAAGGGAACCAGTGTGAAGGCGCAGCTTCTGGTGCCCGAACTGGATACGATCGGCGTTATCGGGAACAAGCACTTCGCCGGGATCGCTTCGGTGCTGGTTTCCGGCGGTGGACTGAAGCTGCGCGAACGCCTCCTCAAACGTATGCTGGATCTGATGATCGCCGCCCCGGCGCTGCTGTTTCTGGCGCCGCTGCTGCTGCTCGTCGCGCTGCTGGTGAAACTGGACAGCCGCGGCCCGGTGCTGTTTGTCCAGACCCGCGTGGGCAAGGGTAACCACCTGTTCGCCATGTACAAGTTCCGGAGCATGCGTCAGTCGGATTGCGACAGCGACGGCAACGTCTCCACCATGCGCGACGATGATCGCGTCACGCGGATCGGCAAGTTCATCCGGGCAACGAGCATCGACGAGCTACCGCAGTTGCTCAACATCGTACGCGGCGACATGAGCTTTGTCGGCCCGCGCCCGCATGCCATCGGCTCGCTGGCCGGCGACAAGCTCTTCTGGGAAGTCGACCAGCGCTATCACCATCGCCATGTCTGCAAGCCGGGGCTGACCGGGCTTGCACAGGTACGCGGTTTTCGCGGGGCGACTCACCGGCGCGAGGATCTGGTGAACCGGCTCGACGCTGACCTTGAATATGTGAACGGTTGGAGCCTGATGCGCGACGTGATGATCCTTTTCGCCACGTTGAAAGTGGTGGTTCACCGCAACGCGTTTTGAGCGGCGCTCAGTAGTCCGCCAGCAATCGCGCTGCGATCCGCCCCCAGTCGAGGCGGGTAGCCGCAGTTTCAGCCGCCCCCTTGCTCAGCCGCTCGCGAAGCGCACGGTCATCGGCGGCGAGCGCCAGTTCGGCAGCGAGCGCAATGGGATCGTCGGGCGGCACGAGCAGGCCGTTGCTGCCATGCTCCACGAGATCGACCAACCCGCCGACCTCTGAGGCGATCACGAAACGTCCGCTCGCAAAGGCAGCCGCCAGCACCCCACTCTGGCTTGCCTCCTTGTAGGGAAGCACGACGCAGCTCGCCGCACCGATCATCTCGATCAACGATGCGGCCGGCACGAACATGTTCCTGACCGTTACGCCCGGCAGCCGGTGCAACCGCGGCTCCAAACGATCCATTTCCGGACCCATCCCCGCAATGTCGACCCGAATGCTCCGTCCCGAGCGCGACAGATGCTCAAGCGCCTCTGCCAGCGTATCCAGCCCCTTGTACGCCTCCATGCGTCCAAACATGAGCACGCGGCAGTCATCCGGCGGCGCGTGCGGCTCAGGCGGCGGCAGGAGGACGCCGTGTTCGGTCAGCCGGACCCGATCGTCCGCCCGATCCGTGCCGAGATACGCCCGCTGATACTGATCCGCGCAGGCCGGCCCGTGCAGGAACAGTCGATCGACGCGTGCCCGCGTGAAGCGGCGCAGCGGCGCCAGACGCGCCGCAACCCGCGCGTCCCGGCCGGCGTGGGGCACGGGATCATGGATGGTGAGGGCGGTTCGCGTGGCCTTCCCGGTGGCCATCACTGTCGCCCCCGCGAAAGCCGCCTTGATGAAGCCGGACGGTTCCTGCCAATGCAGGACGTCTGGGCGAAAGCGGCAAATGGTCCAGAGTAGCCGGGTCAGTTCGGCCGCCGAAGCAAAGCCATTGTGCCTGATCGAGAGCCGGGGATGCGAAGGCATGTTGCGCCCGGCGAACTCCCCGCCAAGCACATCCGTGTTGAGTATCAGCAGCATTTCGGCATGATCCGCCAGTGCCACCGACAGGCGCAGCGCATATTCCTCGAAATGCGGCGCGACCATCACGATGCGGCGGGGCTTTTGCATCAGCAGCCTTGCCGATTGCGGCTCGCCAGCGTCTCTTCGGCGGACGAGATCACCTGTTCCGCGCACACCTGCCATCCGTAATCGGCGCGGACGGCACGCGCCGCCGTCCTGCCTTCCTGCCGCAATGCCTCGCACGAACGCGCCGCCAGCCACGCCGCGGCGTCCTCCACCGTGCTGTCGTGCGCTACATGGCCACGGTACAGTTCCACCATGGACCGCGCCCCAGCCATGTCACCGACGACCGGGACAACGCCCATGGCAAGCGCCTCCAGCACGATCAGCGGAAAGCTGTCGAGCGTCGAAAGATGCGCCAGAACGTCCGCCTGGCTCAGCCGGTGGATCAGTTCCGCTTCATCGACCCATTCGATCAGTTCGACGGCATCATCCAGCTGGTGCGCCGCGATGGCGCCGCGCAGGGCGGCCATGGTGCGGGCGTCCGAGCGCCCGATGATCTGCGCCGATACGGCGATGCCTTTCTCACGAAGAGCGGCACAAAGCGCCACCGCGCGAAAGGTCCCCTTCCCTTCCGACAAACGGCCGGCATGGACCAGTCGCAGCACCTGCCCACTGCGGTCCGGCAATGGTGTTGCAAGGCAAGCGGGAGGAAGGAAGGTGCGGACCAGTGATCGCGGCACGCCATCAGGAAGCGTGATCTCGCTCTCCTGCTCGGCGAACAGGAGCGCCAGGCGATCCGCGCCGCGCAGCAGGGCTCGGCAGGTGCCGCGCAAGGTGGGAACGCGCTGCAACCGCGCATTTGCGCCAAGATGCGGCGTGACCATCACCGGCAGGCCAAGCGCGCGCGCCTGCCACAGAAATGCGAGGTCCGCGATCGCGCTCCACTGCAGCCAGACCAGATCGATGTTCGCGCCGGTCGCTCGCGGCAGGACGCCAAGGCGTCCGGCGGCGCGGGGCAACTGCCGCGGCGTCAGATAGGCCGTGTCGGTCGTCTGCCACTCCGCCATCCAGCCGGCATCCGCCGCGTTCACCGCCTCCGTCGCGCGGGAGCAATAGGATTCCAGCCCGCCCCAATGCGCGTGCGAGCCCCCCAGCACCAGCATACGCCGCATCCCTGCCATCCCCCTTGGCAGCGCCGGCTCAACGTTGCCGAGCGAGCGGCAAGGTCACGCGGGGTGCTCTCCCGCCCGCCACATCGCTGGCGGTGGCCATCCACAACCATGCCAGAGCGATCAGCAGGAACACCTGGCTCAGCGAATCCCGATCGAACAGCATGGACTCGGTCAAATTGTGGCCGAGGCAGAAGATGAAGGCCGCAGCGGCAAGCGGCCGCACGGGATGATCCCCGCCGCGCAGCAGCCGCTGCGTCGGCCAGACCAACGTGGCAAAGAGCACCAGCAGCGTGCCCGGCAAACCGATCTGCACCAACAGATCGAGATAGCCGTTATGGCCCTGGCTGATCTCCGTCACCCAGCCCTTGGCATATTGGAAGATCGGCCCTGTAGGCCCCAAGTCCCAGAAGGAGCCATAGCCGGCGCCGAACAGCGGATAATCGGCATAAAAGCGGATCAGGGCGGTCCAGATCTGAGTGCGTCCGGTGAAGCCGGCCGGGTCGGTCAGCATCTCCAGATAGGGGCTGTTATCGATCGCCATGCTGACGAAGAGCAAGGCGGGAATGGCGAGTAGCACCCATGCGATCCCTGCTGGGGCCAGCCGCTGCCGCCCCTTCGTCTGCGCCAGCCAGGTGAACAGGCCACCAACGACCAGGCTTGCCACCACCATGATCTGCGACGTCTGGGAATCGGACAGGTAGAGAAACACGGCACTTGCCGCGATCACGCCGATCCGCAGCGCCAGGTGAACCCGCTCCGCGTGAAAGGCGAACAGCAGGATCGTCATCGCACAGGTCAGGCCGGCGTAGTTCTTCTGGATCATGATTCCACGCCAGTCGCCGGAGAGATCTCCGTCGAGCCCATTCGGGTTTACCGGGTGTATGCCCAAGGAAGGATCGGTCAGCGCCACCACGAAATTTGCCACCAGCGTGATCACCAGCGCGCCCCGCACCAGCAGCACCGATCGTTCCAGATCGAGCTTTCGAACCAGCGCAAAGGTGGACCAAAGCACCAAGGAGGTGAGCACCAGCCGCCGCAGCCCCACCGCGGGCTCGATCGCCCAGAGGAGGCTGAGCCAGCACCAGCCGATCGCCACCAACAGCGGCCATGGCACAACCAGCAGGCGCTCCGGCCGCCGCCACGGCTCCAGCGCGATGAGCGACGCCAGCGCGATCAGGAGGTATCCCGCCATGCGGATCTGGCTTTGCAGGCCGTAATTCTCGCTGGTCATCGAGGGGCCGAGGATCGTCAACGCCAACAACGCGGTGAAGCCCGCGGTGGCGATCCAATCCGTCCAGGCCCGCGCCTCCGCCGTCCGGGCGTTCAGCGGTTTTCGGCGGCGGCGCGCGAGCAAGGGTGCGGCATGATCCGGCGGTTGAACGGCGTCAGACAAGACGAGAGCCCTTTGCTGCGAACAAGCGGTGCTGCTCGCCGATGAACGTCGCAACGGCGCTGCGCAAGCGATCCCGCTCCGGCAGGTCGCTCACCGGCTCGGGCATGGGCAGGCGCTGCGCCACCAACGCGGCCAGTTCCGCTTCATCGCAGGCGCAATGAATGCCCGGCCGTCCGCTCAGTGCGCGCACCGTAGCGAGCTGATGGTCATTGCGGTGCTCATCCAATGCGCCAAGGCGCGGAAAGAGGATCAGCGGCTTGCGATGCTTCTGCGCCATCACGATCGTGCCGATGCCGGCGTGCGACACGATACGCGTACATTGCTGTACCAACCGCTCGAACTCGATCGGGCCGACCACCTGCTGCGATCGCATGTGGACGGGGTGGTAGGCGCCGCGACCCGTCTGGGCAAATACCGGCTCGTCCAGCGCGGGTGCCAGGCCATCCATGATCCGCACGAAGCGATCAAAGGGCAATTGCGTCCCCACCGTCACCAGGATCACAGAAGCGCGCCCTTATATTCGCGCGCGGCGGTCTCCAGGTGTTTCCACTGCGTGTACCAGCGGGTCGCGAACGGACGCGCCAAGGCGCCGCTGAGCGACGGCCGGTCCGACGCCGCGATGCTGTCGATCCACACCGTTCGCGCGCCCGTGAGCCGGCCGAAGATCAGGCAGAACAGGCCCGGTAGCGCCCCGGTCGTCACCACCACATGGGGGCGTAGGCGCCAGACAAGCCGGGCCGAAGCGATCATTGAAGACAAGGCGAGCCGCGGCTCGTCGCGGTTGGCATCCGGCAGCAAATGGACCTTTTCCACCCCGTCGCGAACCGCAAGCTCGCGATTGGTCGTGGCGAACACGACCCGCCCTTCGCTCAGCGCCGGGCGCAGAAGCATCAGTTCTTCCCAATGCCCGCCGCCGGAGGCGATTGCGAGCACCGTGAATTGGGATGGCTGTCTATTCGACACCGACCGTACTTCTGCCCCCGACCGGCGCCCAACGCACCCAGATTGTGATCCCTGCCCTCGACACAATTTGAGGGCGCATTAAGCTCCAGATGGGTACGCGAGCGATCATGCTATCGCAAGCGCGGCGGTATGGGTGTGCGGTCCGTCGCTGATCTGGATCGAGCGGCTTCGCACAGGTCTCCATGCCGCATTTGGTGAACAGGGCGCAGGTATTCTTCGATGCAGGTAGTAAAGGATTTCTGGCGCTGCGGCATCGTGGCCGCCGATGCGATCAGCATCGCGCAAGCCGGCACGCTCGATATCGCGCAGATACGCTGGCTGCCGAACCGCTCCAGCCTCCACTATCTGGCCGATCCGTTTGGCCTGTGGCGGGAGGGACGGCTGCATATCTTTGCCGAAAGCTTCAGCTTTCGCACGGGGCTTGGCGAGATCGACGTTCTGGTGCTCGACGAGGATTTCTCCATCCTGGACCAGCAGGTCATTCTCCGGGAGCCTTGGCACCTTTCCTACCCCTTCGTCTTCGAAGCGGACGGCGAGACCTGGATGCTGCCCGAAGCGCATGAATCCGGCGCTCTGTGGCTCTATCGGGCGGTAGATTTTCCGTTCCGGTGGGAGCGGACAAAGCAGATCACGCTGGATCATGTCCCGTTGGATGCATCGTTGATCCGGCACGAAGGACACTGGTGGCTGTTCTATGCGCCGGCAGATCCGCCCGCGGGGCGTTTGACCAGCCTGTGCGCGGCCCATGCGCAGCAGCTGGAGGGGCCATGGCATCCCCATCCGGCCAATCCGATCCTGATCGACGACGGGGGGCTTCGCCCGGGCGGTACTCCATTTGTCATGCAGGACATGGTTCACCTGCCGGTGCAGCGGTGTGAGGGCAGCTATGGCACCGGCCTGCGCCTGCTCCGCTTTGATCAACTGACGCCCGCGCGCACGGCAACCAGCTTTGCCGGCGCGCTCGCCGCGCCTGCCGTAGCGGCACCGTTCATCCATGGCTGTCATACACTGTCAGCTGCGGGTCCCGTGTCACTGATCGACGTGAAACAGATGCGCTTTTCCGCACCCGCGCTTGCCGCCTGGCCGGAGCGCTGGCTCCGGCGCAGGCAGGCACGCACGGGCGTTCAGTTCGCCTGATAGTAATCAGAATATTGCTTGGAGTAGTAATATAGCCCGCCCACGGCCTGGGCCGACGGATCGACCTGCGTGTAGAGCGCGCCGACCGGATTGCTCCCGTCGCTACGCAGCCAGTTCAGCGATGAAACCGCCGCTGCCACAGGGGTGCTGTTCCACTTGATCACCAGCGTGGTGGCATCGGCAAGCACCGCAAGAAAACGTCCGTCCGCCAGACCCATCAGCGGCGGGAGGTCGAGCACGATCTGGTCGTACCGCTCCCGCAACGTACCGAGCAACTGCTCCATCCGCCCTTCGCCGAACAAATTCTCCGCCGAGAAATACGGGCTCAGCACGAGGATCTGATCAAGGTTCGGCACATCACCGGGGTGGATCGCTTCGTCGACGCTTGCCTCGCCATGCAGCACTTCAACAAGGCCAACGGCGGGCACCGGCGTGCGCACGATCTGGCGCACGGCAGCACGGCGGATGTCGCATTCCACCAGCAGCGTCTTGGCGCCAGCGGTCGCCAACGTTCGGGCGAAGGCAACGGCGGACGTCGTCTTGCCCTCTGCCGGGAGGGATGAGGTGATCGCGATCACCTTGGGGGAACGGGTTCCCTTCACCCCCAACACCGCCGCCCGGGCGATGCGATAGGATTCGGCGAACATGGAGGTCGGCCGCTCCAGCATCAGATCGGCCGGGTTTTGCCCCTTGGACACCTTGGGCACCACGGCAAGCACCGGAATGCCGAGCTGGTCCTGCACCTCCTCTACCGAGCGGAAGCCGCCGCTGGTCATCTCCATCACTGCAATGGTACCCGCGCCCGCCGCCAGCGCCACGAGAAGCGACAGGGCGTAGAGCAGCGGCTTGTTGGGCGAGGTCGGCCGGGGCTGCGGCTCGGCCCGGTCGATCACCTCGGCCTGGGCGATGGACAGACGAGCGGCCTGGGCACTCTCCAGCGACATTTGCGACATCTTGTCGTACAGCGCGCGCTTGGCCGCCGCTTCACGCTCCAGGCTTGCGGCCGTTACCGAATCGCGCGCGCTGCGCTCACGCTCACGCTCCAGCTGCGTCAGCGATCCGCGCAGACTGTCTGCGCGCGCTTCTGCGGCAGACGCCGTCGCCTGAAGCGCGCCGACGACGCGTCGCGCCTCCGCCTGGATCTGGGCATCGAGCGCGGCGAGCTGATCGCGAACGCGGATGCTCTCCGGGTGACGCTCGCCATAGCGCGCCTCCACCTCGCCGCGGCTGCGCAATACCTCTGCCCGCTGACGACGCAGGTCGGCAATCACGGCCGATCCCAGAACTTCGGAAACGGCGTCCAGCCCGCCACGGGCGACCTGCGAGCGGGCGGCCGCAAGGTTCGATCGCGCCGCAGCCGCATCTGACTCGGCCGTGGCGAGGCTGCTGGCAAGCGGCGCCACCTGCTGATCGTTGATCGTGCCGACAGTGCTGTTCGCAACGCTGCTTTCCACGATGCCGGCGCGCGCGCGATAGTCCGCGGCGCGTGCTTCGGCTTCGCTTGCCTGCTTGCCCAGTTCCTCCAGCCGCTGCTGGAACCATTCACTCTGGCGCTCGGCAGTGCCCACCTTGTTGGTGGTGCGGCTCTCGATATAGCCATCCGCGAAAGCGTTCGCGAGCTTCGCTGCCTTCAGCGAATCGACGGACGTGAAGCGCACGTTCAGAACGTAGGTCAGCTTCTCGCGATCGACCTGGAGATGCGACAGAACGGCCGCGGCCAGCGCGTTCTCGCGCGTTTCCGTGGTGCCGATGTTACCGATGTTCCCCTCGATCTCCTTGGTGAACTCCGGATCCCCTGACAGCCCGTAAGCGCGGACGATTGAGCGGGCGAGATCGAGCGAGCGGATCGCCGTCACCTCCGTTTCGATCGCCTCCGGCGTCAGTTCGGCGCGGGTCGCCTGCGCGTTATTGGCAAGGGGGTTGCGCGACGGATCCAGCCGCACCTTGGCCGTGGACGTATATTTCGGCGTCATGAAGGACACGGCGAGCACGCCCACCAGGAACACGGCGGCCGTGACCGCCGCCAGAACCTTCCAGCGCCGACGGATCGTGTCGCGCACGACGCTGATGACGTCTGCCAGGCGCGCCTCATATTCGTCGGCTTCGTGTCTGACTTCCATGCTCGTCTGGCCTCGGTCTTGAGCCGGTGCGGCTCGAAGGGTTGTTACATGTGATAGGTGAGACCCGCCTCGAGCCGTCCCTCTCCGGCGTCATTGCCGGCCTGAACGCCGCGTGCATCCCGCTTGGAGTAGCTCAGCGCCCCCTCCAGCGTCATGCGGCGGGAGATCAGGTAACGGGCGCGCGTGGCGAGCCGATAGGTCGAATTCTTGCGGTCTTCGTTGATATACGTCTGCAGGGCATATTGCCCGTCGGCGGATAGGATCAGGTTGTTGAGCAGTTCATAGTCGCCGCCCAGCGTGATCCGATTGTCCCAGAACGGCTGGGGGGTCAGGTTGCCGAAGGTGGAATCCTCCACCGTGCGCCGTGCCCCTGTGGTGATCGTGAGGCGCTCTGACGGGAACAATTCCACGCGAGCTTCTGCGATCGGGCCGTTGACGCTGTCGAACCCCGCCGTGCGATAATCGCGAATGCTGTAGCCCAGGCTGACCGTTCCGCGCATGCGTCCCGCAAGGTCGATGTTGAGGCCGCCGATCGCGCGCACCGCGTTCGAGTCCAGCGTGCCGGCGCTCGCGATGTCGCCGTCGAACGCCGTGCCGACATAGCCAAGCTGCGCGAACAGGGAGACGCTGGGCGTACGGGCATATTCGAACTGCCCGGTGATCCGGCTGACGTTGCGGTTACGGTTCTCCTGGTCTCGCAATGCGCCGTCGGTGAGCCGGACGGGGGCGAAGCGGAAATCTGAGTAATCCGCCACCACGAAGCTGCGCACCCGGCCGCTCGTATATTCCCCGCGCACTGACAGAAAGTCGCGGCGGAAGCGTGAAAGCGCCGCTACGTTCGAGGCGACTTCGCCTGAAAACTGGTTCTCGAAGCTCTGCGACGCACTCGCCTCGGCAGTGACAGTGAAGGCGCGGCCCAGCTCCACTTCGCTACGTGCGCCGAGATTCCATTGCCGCTCATTGCGCCTGCTCTCGCCGACATAATTGCGGAGGAGCGCCGAGCCATTGAGTTGCAGCGAGTGGCGGGACCAGATCGACGCGACCCGCAGCGATGGCTCGAGCGAGGCGTAAGGCGCTTCCACTTCATTCTGCTGCGTCAGATAGGCATTGCTGGTCACCCCCGCGCTGGTTTCCAGGCGCGGAAAGAACATCAGCCCGCCGACATGGACCCCGGTGGGCGTATAGGAAGGGCGAGGCCGTGCCTCCACGCTGACGTTGCGGTCGCGATCAAAGCCTTGGGGAATGGCAGACTGGATGATCAGACCATCTTGCGCGTGCGCAACGGCGGGTGCGCCGGCAACCGCAAAGGCCGCCAGCGCGAGCGCGGGACGCTGACGCGCCACAGCCGTATCGCGCTTTCTCGACACCCCCCGGTCAGACCTTAGAAGAACCGCTCACCAATCCGGATCGTGTCGCCGGGATAGACGATCAGTTCCGGCGTGAGGCGATAATTCATTTCTGAGGTTTCGCCCTGTCGGCGGATTCGAACCACGTCCCGGTTGGCGCGCGGTGTGAAGCCTTTGGCCAGCGCCACCGCGTTCATGGCCGTCAGGCCGGTCACGTAAGGATATTGTCCCGGTGTCGAGACCTCGCCCAGAATGTAGAAGGGGCGGAAGACAACAACTTCCATCGCGACCTTGGGATCACGCAGATAGCCGTCAGCGAATCGCGTGCGGGCGTCAGCCGCGATCGCCGCCACCGGCTTGTTCAGCGCGGGAACATTGCCGATCAGCGGTAAGGAGACGGTGCCGTCCGGGTTCACCCAGAACTCGCCCGTCAGGTTCGGCTCGTTATAGACCGTCACCTTCAGCTTGTCGCCAACACCAAGGCGATAGTCGTTCACGGCTGACGCCGTCGCTACATAGCGATCTCCCGAGGAGAGAACGGGTCCGTCGCCCTTCTCAGCGCAGGCAGAGAACAGGAAGGTAATCGCAAGCAGGAACGCCGGGCGCAGGAGCATGAAGCCTCGAGAAGTTGGAGACGGCGGAGTTTTGCTTGGCATGTCCCGGCAAGGGACGCAATGTGCGTACGCCATTCGAACGTTCTAACGGCATCGTTAACCAATCACCGTTGCAGCTAATCCTCAATAGTCGCGCGACACGCGAATGTTGGCGCTCTGCCGTCCAAGCGTGGAAATGCTGGACAGGAGGGACAGCCATCTCGTCACCTGAAATTCGACGCGGGTGGCGGAATAGCCCTGCCCGTCCGTGACGATCTCTGCATACAGGCGTCGCGAAACATATTTGCCTGCCGCCACCGACGTGCCCTGGCCGGTTTGCGGGTCAGCCGGCAGGATCCGCAATCGATCAAGACCGGCGGCGCGCCGCACCACATTGATCGGGTTCAATCCGCCGGAGCCGTCCTGCAACGCCGCCACTGCGGCGGCGAGCTGCAACGCCTCTGGCGCCGACAGGTTGGTGATCGACGTGCCGAACAACAATCGTGACAGCAGCTCGTCCTGCGGCAAGGCGGGCGTGCTGGCAAAGGTGATTTCCGGTTTCAGTGCCACGCCCGTTACCCGGATCGATGCCTTGAGACCGGTGGTGTCGGCATCTGCCTCGATATCGAGCGCGGGATTGGCGGGCACCTCGCCTGCGAACCGGATGACACCGCGCGCAAGGTCGAATTCGCGCCCCGCAAATTCGTAATCGCCCCGAATCAGATCCGCGCGGCCGTTGATCGCCGGATTGTCTGGCGTACCGCCAATGGCGACATCGGCCGACCATTCGCTGGTCAGGCCAAGGCCGGTAACGACAAGCTGGTCGGCAGCGCGCGCCTTGATATCCAGCCGCCACGGCGTGTCCCGCTGGTCGGGATCGTCCGTACCGTCCGGTTGGTTGATTTCACGCACGGCGAGCTTTGGAACCGCGCTGGCCGCCGTTGCCTGACCCAGGCGGTAACGGCTGCGGTTCAGCCGCACGGTGCCTGAGATGGTGCCGCCCTGCCCGCTGGACTGAAAACGCAAGGGGCCAGTGACGGTGGCCGCTATGTCATCGCGATTGATCATAACGGCGTGATCAGCATTGACGTTGAGATCCAACCCAATGCCGCCGCGCGCAGCGAAGTCGAACCAGCCGGCGCCGGCAACCTTGCCCTCGCGCCCCGCCGAAGCGGCGAACCGGTCGATTGCGAGGCGGGATCCGGCAAAGCGCCCCTCCGCCTCCACGTTGCGCAGCACCGTTCCGGTTGTCGCGCTTTCGATCCGGGCGCCGACCGCCTTCACCGACCCGCGGATAACCGGATCGAACAATGTTCCGCGCACGTCCGCGGCAATTGCCACAGGGCCAGATAGTTCGAACAGCTCCACCCGGCTCAACCGCCAGAGCGTGTCTGCCGGGCCGCTATATCGCAATTGGGCAAACAGGTTCGCGCGGGTGAGCCGGGTCACAAGGTCGCCGTCACCCAGCCGCAACAACGCCTGCCCGCGACCGATCGTCTTTCCTCCGGCGGCGGCAACGACGCGCAGACCGGCGCGATCCGCGGTCAGAACGCCCGCCAGCCCCATGTCGATGGGATCGGAGGACGCCAGCAGCCCCGAGCGTGTCAGGCCACGCACCGTCATGTCGATCCGCCCGGTCGGCGCAGCGCCGGTCCCGCTGACATAGCTCAGCTTGCCCGAGGCGCTGCCGCCGAGGCCAAGCCCGGGATAGCCGATGTCGAGCACGGCGAGCGGCATCTTGGCCAGTGTGGCGTCCACGGCATTTTCCGATGGCGTGAACCGTCCGGAGATGGTGCCTTCACCGCCTGCAAAGGTCAGGGTTGTAGGGGCAAGGCGCCAGCCTTCGCCGTCGCGCGTCAGCACCGCCGGACGCTCCAGCCGCAGTGGCCGCCGATCAACCGTGCCCTGCGCAACGATGCTGTAGCTGTCCGGCGCAACATCGATCACGCTTTGAATGTCGAAAGCTCGCCCCCTCGACCCGGCGGCCGAGGCGCGGATCTGGCCAATGCCGTCGCGAAGCCTGGCATTGCCGGCGACGCGCGCGATGCTGAGCGCGCCGCGTCGCAGCCCGACGCCGCTGAACGTCGCGTCAATGCTGGTGCCGGCGGGATTGAGCAACGCCACCAGCTGAAGCCTTCCTTGCCGGATCGTCCCTTCACCGGCGAGTCGTGCCGCGCGCAGGCCAAGGTTGGCTTCGATCCGCTGCACGCTGTCAGCCGGGCGCAGCAGCACCTCTCCGTCAATGCCGCCGCCCGCAACGGCAAGCCGCCCGTCGAAGCCGTCGTCGGTGATGCCGATCACCCCAGCGGCGTGCGTTCCGCTGACATCAAGGCGGCGCACCGCGATCTGGGCATCCTGCCCCCGTGGCAGAAGTATTCTACCCTCACCGTCGAATGGCCCGAGGCGCGAGCGCCCCGCGGCCGTGAAGGCAAAGCCCGACGGATCCGGATCGAGGTGCAAGCGAACGTCTCTCAGGCCAAGCGCCTGGTTGGGACGTTGAAAAACCAGGTCGAGCTTCGGCCGCTCGATCCTGCCATCCAATTGCAGCGTCACCGGACCATAGGTCGATTGCTGCCCCGCCCCCGTGAAAACGAAGGTGCCGTCCCGCCGGCGATAGCCGTTGCCCGTCATCCGGATCGATGGGCCGGTCAGCACCAGATTTCGAAAGTGCAGGATACCGTCAGGGCTACGCTCAAGGCCGGTCACGATCCGCGGCAGTCCGCCCGCCAGGTTGCGGAAGAAGCCATTGTCGAGCCGCACCATCTGGGCCGTGCCGGTGCCGATCACTCTGGTGCCGCGGCCACCGGGACCCGGTACGACGCGAAGCCTTGAATTTACGTCAACGACGCCGAGCCCCGGAATGAGATACCGCCCCAATGCGCCGTTCAGCCCTACCTGATACTGGCCGGTGCGCAGATCGAGCACCAGGCTGATGCGGCCCGACAGCTTGTCCGAACGGAGGCGAAGGTCGTCGCCAGTGACGGTGGTGGCGGTGACGCGAAGTATCCCGTCCACCGACAGGTTGCGCAGGATGCCCCCTGCCACGTCGCCTACGCCCGTCACCCGCTGAGCCGTGAAGCGCGCGGGCAGCAGCACCGGCGAGCGCGACAGGCGCCCCTTGCCGGCCACCCGCGCGCCCTCAAAGCCGGTGTTGTCGAAGGCGAAGCGCGGGGCAGTGATGCGGTAATCGAAGGCGGCGGTCGCAAACGGGCCGTCCAGCACCGCGCGCAGTTGCACGTCCCGTCCGGTCATGTTGGGGAACAACGCGGCCGGCCGAAGCAGCCGCAGCTGAATGCGAAGATTGCGCCATGCATTGCCCGCGAGATCCGCCGTACCGCTCGCCTCGGCCACGAGCGCTCTGGACCGGAGCGACAGCGTTCCGTCGAGCCGCCGGTTGGCCAGGGTCGCTGATCCATTCACCAGCACGCGCGGCGCGGTCAATCGCTGCAGCTTGCCCTTGGTGAGGCTCGTTGGCGCCAGATTGCCGGTGAGGGTATAGGTTCCTGCGCGATTGCCAAGTTCGAGGTCAGCGACCCGCACGCCAGCTGCTGAGGCGATGGCGCGACCCTGCCACGCCGCCCAATGCCCCTCGCCGCTCACATCGACAGCCAGGGCGCGGCGGATGCCGCTCACCCGCGCCAGCACGCCGGTCGCCGCCCCGCGCGCCCGTATATCCATGTCGAAGCGATTACGGTCAGGCGCGGCGTCGATCATCAGGCGAAGAGCGTCGCTGCCCTCCACCATTGCATCGATAGCAACCAGGGCGCGGCCGTCGCGAATGTCCGCTCGACCCGTCAGCCGTCCGTTGCGCATGACCCCCGTGACCGCCGGTGCGACCGCCAGTCGCTCCACCGCGAGCCGACCTATGATGATGTCGAAATCGGGCAGGATGGGCGAGGCACGACCCGTCGGACGGGTGCGCGGAAGTTTCGCCAGCATGGCCACGGGAATGCGCAAGGAGCGGATGTCGAGGCGATCGGAAAGCCAGGCGAACGGCCGCCAGTCCAGCTCTGCACGGGGCGCCGCGAACACCAGCCCCTCGGGATCATGGACCCGAACGTCGCGGAGCACCGCCGCGCCGTAGAGCGAGCCGTCGATCCGCCCGACGGTGAAGCGGAGGCCGTTATCCGGCCGGGCCGAATTGATCCGCTGCGCGACCCAGCGGTGGCCGATATCGGTGTCGATGATCCACAATGTGGCCGCCAGCACAGCCATCAAGGCCACCAGCCCGCCTGCGATCCACCGCCACCAGCGCATCAGAAGGCCTGGCCCAGCGAGACATAAACGGCAACTCGGGAATCGCCCGCCTGAGGGTTCAGCGGCGTGCCCACGTCCACGCGGATCGGGCCGAAGTTGCTGTAATAGCGCACGCCCACCCCGGCGCCGTAGCGCAGGCCGGAAAAGTCGGGAAAACCAGCGGTGTAGATATTGCCGGCGTCAAAGAACGGCACCACGCCGAAATTGCCGAATGCCTTGATCCGGCCCTCGATCGCAAACTCGGCCAGGCTGCGTCCGCCGATCGGATCATTGTTCGGATCGCGTGGCCCGATCGATTGATAGCCATAGCCGCGCACTGACGCGCCGCCGCCCGCGTAGAAGCGCCGCGACGGCGCAATAGCGTCGCGCGGCGCACCCAATATGGTTCCCAGCCGGACGCGCCCGGCGAGCACCACTCCGTCGCGCAGCGGCGTATAGGCGCTGGCGTCCATCTGCATGCGGGCATAGCCGAACGCCGCGCCCTGCAGCGACAGTTCCGGGCTGAAGCGTCCACCCAGCCGGAACCCGCGCGACGGGTTCAGCAGATCGTCCGAGCCGTCATACGTCAGGCTGGTGGGCGCGGCCGCGATGAAGAAAGTTCGCCGCCGCGGTTCGCCGGTGGAGACGATGACGTCCCGCTCGTCGGTCGCGACAAGCTCTGCACCGAGCGACCAGGTCCAGGTCTTCTGGAAAAAGATGTTCGTCTGACGTTCAAGGCTGCCGGAGACGGAAAAGGTATTCGCCTCATAAGCATCGCGGTTGGTGTGTGCGGCAGCGATCTGCCCGGTGAGCACCCGATCCCGGCCCTGAAAGTTGTTGCGGCGGAAGGTGACGGCGCCCAACTGCTCCTGCGTGCCCAGCACCGTGCGGATCGTCAGTGCACCTTCCGGGGGAAACAAGTTGCGATGGGTCCAGCTCGCCTCGACGCGCGCGCCTTCGCCGGTACCATAGCCTATCTCGCCGGCGATGGTGCGGGGGGGCGCCGGCTCCAGTCGGACATCGATATCCACCGTCTCGGGCGTGGCACCGGGCACCGGCTTTACTTCGGCGACGGACACCAGCCCGGTTTGCACCAGCGCGCGGCGAAGATCGGCCAACGCCGGCTCATAAAAGGGCTGTCCCGGCGAGAATCGAGCGATCTCCTGCACGTGTTCGGCCCCGAAGACGCGGTTGCCGGCGTTCGTGCGGATCTGCCCAAACACGCGCGATGTTCCGGATGCGACATTCACGTCGAGCGTCGCCGTTTGCGCTTCCCGGTCGATCGTCACCATCGGTTCGCCGATCGTTGCGAAGGGAAAACCCTGCTCTCCCACCTCGAGCCGCAGCTTCGCTTCGCCGGCAGCGATCCGGTCCGCGTTCACCGGATCCTGCGCCTTCACGCCGAAAGCATCGCGCAGTGCGGCCGCCTTGTCGCCAGCGGCCTCGACCCCCGCGATCGTCACGTCCGTCAGGCGGTAAATCGCGCCCGGCGTGGCGCCGAGAACCACGGTCGGCCGCCCTTCCACCGTTTCCAGACGGGGCTCGACCTCCGCGTCATAATAGCCCTCCGCGCGCAGCAGCGTGACCAGCAACGCCGCATCTTCGCGCGCGCGCCGGTCGATCTGCGCCGCGTTGGCGGGCTCCTCGTCATTCTGATCGAGCACCGACAAGGCCGCGAACCGCTCGCGCAGCAGCGGCGTGCCGGCGGCGTCCAGCCCCTCGATGCGCCAAGCGTAGCGCGTCTCGCCGATGGTCGGTGCGGGCCCCTGCCCTATCTCCGGCGCTTCGGTGCCCAATTCCGGCCAAGCGACGCCGATATCCGGCATGTCGGCGAGCGGCGCCGTCGGGTCCAGCGCCGGCTCCGGCGCGGGCACGACGCTCTGTTGCGCCGCAACGGGCTGCGCGGCGAGGAACGCGATCAGACCTGCAGCGCCGATCGGCCCGCCCCGCCCGTACATTCGCATTGCCCTAAGCCCTTGCTTGCCCAGCGGCAATGGCACTGCGCCTCAATGCACCGTGCCGACCGGCAGATCCGTCTCAAGCAGGCGAACCAGCCGACCTAGCTGCCGCCATCGGCAGAAGCTCACGACATTACCTGCTGCCCGGCTGCGGTCGGCGCGGATCGCGGCTTCATCCGCGGCATAAACACCAAAGTCGCGGATCAACGACGAAGCCTCCGCCACCATGCGGCGATCGGCGAGATAGAGATGGGGCAAGGGCAGCCTGCGTTTCGATGTGATGCGACGAACCCTGCCCGAGAAACATCCTCCAGCCGGTGAACGGCCAGGGTTAACGATGCGATAGTGGCAATACGCCGCCGCCCGTGCCAAAGGCCCGCCGCATGTCCGATCCCGATCAGCGCTCCAATTCTGCGGGTGGCTTCCTGCTTGCCGTGTCCCTGATGGTGGGCACGATCGTGGGCCTTCTGCTCGGGCAGCCGTCGGTCGGTTTCCTGGCGGGGCTTGCCATCGGCTCGATCGCCGCCGTGTCGCTTTGGCTCAAGGGTCGGGGCTGAGCCGATCGCTCAGGGCTGGCGCAGCAACAGCTTGACCCGGCCGATCACCACCGCCGCATCGGCGTGGCAGCGGATCGGGGCGTAATCCACGTTGTCGCTGATCAACAGGAGGTCAGCGCCCGCGCGCTGGATCCGTTTCACCAGCAACTCATCATCGCGGCGAACAACGAAGATCCCGCTGCCGACCAGCCGGGTGTCGGCCCGGTCCACCAGCAGTCGGTCGCCCGCGAGGATCGTCGGCTGCATCGAATCACCGGACACGTCGATCAACGATGCATGCGAGGCCGCGACCCCGGCCTCCCGCAACATGTGCGCCGTAAAGCTCTCGCGCCGGATCGCACGCTCATGTCCCACCGACAGCCCGCGACCGGCTGACGCGGCTACCGACAGATAGGGTACGGCGACCACTGCTTCACGCGGGGCGGCGCCAAGCAGGGTTTCATCCACGCCAAGGAACCGCGCCAGGGTCTGGCGGTCCTGCTCAGCCAGCCGCCGAGGCGTCCCGCGTCGCACGAACTGCTGCAGATAGGCCATGTTCCGACCGATCAGGCGCGAAAGCTCCGACAGGCTGACGCCCTGCGCCATTGCCAATCGCTCCAGCGTCTGACCCACCGTTTCTGCCATGGCCGAACCATAGTCTAGGAAATTTCCTAGACAAGTTGGAAAACTTGCCGGAACAAACAGCGAACATGAAGACTCGAGAGGCTGCCATGTCGCTGTTGATCAGGATCGATCGCTATCTTCGCCGGACGGGCGTACCGCCCTCCACCTTTGGCCGACGGGCCGTGAACGATCCACGACTGGTGCGCGATCTGCGCGCCGGACGGATGCCCGGCGCTCGCATTTGCGCGCGGGTCGAGGCCATCTTGCAGGAGGCCGAATGATGCGCAGGCCAGACACGGCAACATTGCTGGCGCGAGCGCTCGCTGCGTCGGCAACGCTTCATGGCCTGAACGTGGCGGTGGAGGAGCGCGGGGCGAGGCGCTGGCACAGCGCCACGTTCAGCGGCCAAAAACATGCGCTGACGCTGACGGCGTTGCCAGGCGGCACCGATGCCAAAGCTTGGCTCGCAGGTCTCTGCAAAATGGACGTGCGACTGCCGGGCGAACTGCTGGCGGGGATCAGCATTATTGAGGAAGGCGAGTGCGCCGGCGGCTGCCGCGCGGAAGTAGAGGCTCTGACCGTCGAACTCGCCTGAGCGCAACTAACCGGTCAGCGTCGCGCCATCCGCCGCAGCATCGATAACGTGTCGTTCAGGCTTTCCGGCGGCGGGGGTGAAACTGAAACCGGCGTTTCGGCAGGCACGGATGCCGGTGAAGGGGAGACAGAGGGGCTGGGTTCCGGTGACTTGCGCTGCCTGGCGCCCCGTTCCAGCCGCTCAAGAAGACTGATCAGCGAATCGCCGCTCCCGACCGCTGGTGAGCGCGCCGGCTCGACTCGCGGCTCGGCGTTCCCGCCAGTCTGCGGATCCGGCTGATCCAGGCGCGGCTCTTCCATAATGCGGAGGTCGTCATTCTTCGTGGCTGCATCAAGCCCGGCGGGCGGGGAAGATTGAACCGATGCCGCCGTAATCGTCTCCACCGGGGGCGGCGGCGCGAGCGGCGGCACCGCGCGCACCGGATCGCGCGGTACATCGGGGATGGCCACCGGGTCGAAGGCCGCGAGCAGCTGATCGAGATCCTGTGGCAAAGCCTGTTCCCCGGCACGCGCGGAGGAGCGGGATGCGGCAGGCATCGCAACCATCGGCAACGGCGGTCCGAGATCCTCCTCCGCCCGGATCGGCGGTCGGGGCGCTGCGTCCGGATGTGCATCGGCGCGGCGGATCGTCGGCATACGAAGTGCTATGTCGGGACTGGCCAGCGCCGGCTTGCGCTGAACTCCAATCAGAAAGGCGCGCCGGCGCAGTGCAAAAGCGGCCAGTGCCACGAAAGGAATGAGCACCAGAAGCGCCAGCAGCATGCGGCCGATCGCCCCGATCGGCGGCGTCGCGGCGGGCAGAACATGGGGCAGAGCTAGGCGCCACATCAGCACGTCGAGCATGGCCTGCGGCATGGCGGCAACCAGCGTTGCCATCACGACGCCCGCGGCCAGCACGATGCCCGGCCACATCAGCCGCCTCATTTCCGTTCCGCGGTGTTCTGCGGCCATCACGTCACCCTCTTGCCGCGGCTGCCACCAGCCGCTGGTACACAGGCTCGTATCGGGAAATATTTGAGGACCAGTTACGCTCGCGCTCCACAAAGGCGCGGGCGCGGGCGCGTCGATCGTCCCACCCGCTGCGATCGGCGAGCAACCGGGCCAGCGCCTGCGCGATGGCCGCCGGATCATCGGCCGCGAAGAGCGTGCCGGTGTCCCCGTCGCGGATCAGCTCGCGATGGCCGCCCACGTCCGACGCTGCCACCAGTCGGCCCTGTGCCATGGCCTCCAAGGGCTTCAGGGGGGTAACAAGATCGGTGAGACGCATTTTCTTGCGCGGATAGGCCAGCACGTCGACGAGGCTGTAATAACGCTCCACCTCCTGATGCGGCACACGGCCGGCGAAGCGGATGCGCCCAGCCACCGGAGACGCCGCCGCCTGCCGGCGAAGCGCTTCTTCCATCGGCCCGCCACCAACCAGCAGCAACTGAGCCTTCTCCCGTTCCGCCACCAGCGCCGGCATCGCGGCAATCAGATCGTCGAGCCCCTCATAGTCGTAGAAGCTGCCGATGAAGCCGATCACCTCACCGTCGAGCCCCAGCGACTCGGCCAACGCCGTGTCACGCGGGGGCGGATCGCCGAACAGCGCCATGTCGACGCCGTTGGGCGACACCATGATCCGTTCCGGCGCCACACCGCGCGCCAGCAAATCGCGCTTCAGCCCCTCGCAGATCACCGCCACCGCATCCGCGCGCTTCACCGCCCAGCTTTCCAGTGCGCGAGTCGCACGATAGCGCAGCGAGCCTTCCGTGCCGGTGCCATTGCCCACCGCCGCATCCTCCCAGAAGGCGCGGATCTCATACACCAAAGGTACGCGCAGACGCCGCGTCGCGCGCAATGCCGCCAACGCATCCAGCACCGGCGAGTGCGCGTGGATGATGTCCGGTCGAAACTTTTCGGCCACTGCGGTGATGCGCCGACCGAAAGCGGCCACCTCCGCCATTTCGCCCAGCGGCGCGGGTAGTTGCGCCGAGCGCGATGTGCGGTGAAAGGTTATCCCGTCCACCACCTCCACCGGCGGGGCATCATGATGATGACGCGGCCCGGTGACCGCGGCGACATCCCACCCGCGTGCCAATTGCGCCTTCACGATCGCCCGGGTGCGAAACGTATAGCCGCTCTGCAACGGGAGGCCGTGATCGAGTACGTGAAGGATGCGCATGGTCGCCTGCTGCCATCACGGCGCTTAACGGCACGTCAACTGCCCGTGCTTAGGCGGGTGATGCTTTCGGGAGCTTCGAACCCAACTTTATGATCGACAATCTGGCACTCGGGATCAGCCATGGGCTGCTGCTGCTGGCGGCATGGCTGCTGCTGCGCCGGGACGATCTCGATTCGGAAGGCGCCCCGCCGGAGCGGCCCGCAAGGCCGGGGCGACAACCGCGTGCGTGATCTTGCCTTTATCGGATTTCTCGTCACGTTGTTCGGGCTCGGTTTCCGTCGGCCGTTCATCTTCGTGCTCGCCTATGTCTACATCGACATCGTCTCACCGCAGCGGATCACCTATTATCTGCTGAACAGCGTGCCGATCTCCGCGATCGCCGCCGGCCTTGCCATGCTGAGCTGGCTGGTGGCGGACGGCAAGAATGACACTCGCTTCGCCCCGCGCCAGGCACTGATCCTGCTGCTCCTTCTCTACTGCGGGATCACTACCCGCACTGCCGACTTCCCGATCGAGGCCGCCGGCAAGTGGGAATGGGTGTGGAAGAACCTCGCCTTCGCGGCGTTCCTGCCTCTCACGCTGCGCACGAAGCTGCGGATCGAGGCGTTGCTGCTGTTCATCGTGCTGTCCGCCAGCTCGATCATCATCGTCGGCGGCATCAAGACGCTGGCTTCGGGGGGAGGCTATGGCGAGCTGAACTTGATGGTGGCCAACAATTCGGGCCTGTACGAAAGCTCGATCATCTCGGCCGTGGCCATCTCGCTCATCCCGGTAATCCTCTGGTTCGCCCGCCACGGCACCATTTATCCGCCCAGCCGCCTGGTCTGGCTGTTTTGCGGCGCGCTGGTCTTCGCCTGCCTGCTGATCCCGGTCGGCACGTCGGCGCGCACGGGGCTGCTCTGCATCGCGTTGCTCGCCGCGCTGATGCTGCGCGAGGTGAAGCGGCGCATGCTCTACCTTGCCGCGCTTGGCCTTGCCGGCATGGTCGCGATCCCGTTCCTGCCCAGCGCGTTCAGCGAGCGCATGGGAACGATCAAGACGTATCAGGCCGATGAATCCGCCTCCACCCGCATCGCCGTGTGGAAGTGGACGTGGGATTACGTGAAGGATCACCCGTTCGGCGGCGGCTTTGACGCCTATCTGCAGAACCGCATTCGCTACGATACGGTGCAGGTCGCCGGCGAAGGGGCGAACCGGACGGTCCAGCGCAGCCTGACGGTGGACAAGAGCCGGGCGTATCATTCCAGCTATTTCGAGGTGCTGGGCGAACAGGGCTATTTCGGCCTTGCGATCTGGCTGCTGATCAACGCGATCGGCGTGGTGCGCATGGAAGTGCTTCGCCGGCGCTACCGAGAGGGCGAGTTCGCCTGGGCCGGCAGCCTCGCCGGGGCGCTGCAGCATGCGCATCTGATCTATCTGCTGGGCGGCGCCTTCGTCGGGATCGCGTTCCAGTCGTTCCTTTACATGGTGATCGGCGCGCAAATTGGGCTCGACACCTATCTCTCTCGGCGGCGCAGCGAGACGGCGTGGCGACCGATGCGGCGCGAGCGGCCCGCTCTCGCGAAAAACTAGGCTCCCGCCCGACACGTCATTCCGGACTTGATCCGGAATCCACTGATCAGCAAGCGCCGAGCAAAGAGGCTCCAGCGCCAGCGCTCGCGGCAAGATGGATCCCGGCGCAAGGCCGGGAAGACTGCAGCGGGGAGTGACCCGCCCCAACGAGCGCCTTCTTGCGACCGAATCGCGAAAAGCGGCATCGTCAAGCCTTTTCGCACCCTGCCCGGTTTGACACCTTCCCC
>NZ_LSKH01000271.1:0-993 GCF_001557395.1 Sphingomonas sp. CCH5-D11
TGCCAGGGGTGATCGGGCGTGCGCGTGTCGAGCCGGCGCACGTCGTCTCGCTTCAGTCGCATCGCCTCTTGCGACACCGGGTCGAGCGGCGCGTGGGGCACTACCGAGCGCTCGGGCACGTCGCTTTCGACCGGCTGCTGGCGCCATATACGCGCGGGTCCGATGCGGTTGGCGAGCGTGTCGATCAGCGGGGCGAGATCGGGTGCCTGCTTCTCCGCCAGTGCCGCCCCGAGCGTCTCCGGGCCGAGCGGATCGGCGCGGACGAGATGGAGGGTCAGCGCGTCGAGGCCATAGCCGACCTCAATCTCCTCGATGCGGCGGGTGATGAGGCGCAGGATATGTGCCGGCTCGCGGCTGGCGCGGGCGAGGCCGATGCGGATCACCTGATCCGTCGAATCCACGCGCGCGGCGACAAAGGCGAGCGCGCGCGCACCGATTCCCGCCTTCGCCAGTTCGGCGGCGAGATCGTCGACGAGACCGGCGAGCCAATGGCCGATCGCCTCCGCCGTGGCGATCGGTTCGGCGAAGCGGCGGGTGACGGCGATCGGTTGTGCCGGAATGACGGGCGTGAGCGGCTCGGGCGCGGCGCCGGTCGCCTGGTCCAGCCGCTGCGCAATGGCCTTACCGAAGCGGCGGACAAGCGGCGCGCGCGGCATCGCCATGAGCTCACCGATCGTGTCGACGCCGAGCCGGGCGAGCAACTCGCGCGCGGCATCGTCGAGGCGGAGCGCGGCGACGGATAGCGGGGCAAGTGCCGCGCAATGCTCGCCGGACGGGATGATCGCCGCCTGCGCGCGCTGGCGGGCAAAGGCCCAGGCGGCGCCGGCAGTATCGGCGATCGCCACCTGCGCGGTGATGCCGAGCCGGGCGAGGAGGCGCAGCAGGCGGCGTGCCATCCGCGCCTCGCCGCCATGGAGGTGCGACGTGCCGGTGATGTCGAGGAACAGGCCATCGCTGTCGGACAGCGCTACGACCGGACACCAGCGGCGGGCG
>NZ_LSKH01000272.1:0-28440 GCF_001557395.1 Sphingomonas sp. CCH5-D11
ACAAATATCTGAATGGCGGGCCGGGCGCGCCGGCCTTCCTTTATGTCGCGCGGCGATGGCAGGAGCGGCTGCGCTCGCCGATGACCGGCTGGATGGGCCATGATGCGCCGTTCGACTTTGGCGACGATTATGCGCCGGGCGCGGGCATGAAGCGGTTCCTGTGCGGCACGCCGCCGATCCTTGGCATGGCGGCGCTTGCGGCGGGGCTGGATACCTTCGAGGGCGTGGCCATGACGGACGTGGTTGCGAAGAGCCGGTCGCTCGGCGACCTGTTGATCGCGGGCCTAGAGCAGCGGTGCGCCGGCGCGGGCTTCACGCTGGTCACGCCGCGCGATCCCGATGCGCGGGGCAGCCATGTCAGCGTGGCGCATGACCATGCGTGGGAAATCTCGCAGGCACTGATCGCGCGCGGCGTCGTCGGCGACTTTCGCGCGCCGGACGTGCTGCGGCTCGGCCTGACGCCGCTTTACACCGCGCACGAGGATGTATGGCGCGCGGTGGAGATCCTCGCCGAGGTGATGGAAAGCGAGGCGTGGCGCAACCCGGCCTATGCGGAGCGCGCGGCGGTGACGTGATCGCGCTTAAGAGAAGGCGGCGCTCGGATTTGACCCAGGCTGCTGGAAGCACGTCCCCGGCGAAGGCCGGGGGCCAGGTGGGAAGGCGTCGTCAATATGCGGTATGCCTGCCGGCTCTATCGCGCAACCGCGTCCGGCCTTCGCCGGGGAGGCGGATCAAACTGGCCGGATCAAACCCTAACCCTGGAGCGCCTTGATCAGCGCCGCCTTATTCATCGTGGAGCGGCCCTTCACACCTTTGGCGCGGGCCATCTCCAACAGCTCCGCCTTGGTGAGGTCGGCGTCGCCATGCCGGAATGGCGCCGTCTTGCGGGCGACATCCGCCGGCTGCGCCGAATGCTGCTTGCCCTTCCTCGTGTCGCGTCGCTTCTTGGCGGTGGTGCGATCATAGTCGCGGTCGGTCAGCGCCTCGCGCGCCTTCTTGGGCAGATATCGCTCGCCGCTGTCCTCGCTCTTCCGGCCCGAGCGGGTGCCCCAATCCTCCTTTGTCCATTGGTGAAGGCTGTTGTCAGCGTCCTTCTTGCCGCGATAGCCGCCGCCCGCCTTCTTATATTCGGCAACGGCAAGCTGCGCCTTGCGCGCTGACCATTCGCCCTTGTGACCGCCCTTGTCGCCGGCGGTCACCTTCACCTTCACCTTTTCCCAAAGCGCGGGATCGTCGCGGTCGGCGGTGTCGCTCATCATCGGATCCTTTATGGCGCGAGGCGCTCGGCCTGTGCCTCCGCCAGGATCACGGCGAACAGCCCGTCGGGGTCGGTCCATTCTGTCAGCGGCGTCCACCCGCCGGCGCGCAGGAGGATCCGGGCATCGCGCGGGCCGTATTTGTGGCTGTTCTCGGTATGGATCGTCTCGCCACCCGTGATCGAAAAGGGGCGACCCTCGACCTCGAATGACACGTCGCGCGTCGCCTCCAGATGCATTTCGATGCGCGCGCGATCATCATTCCAGATCGCGCGGTGGCGAAAGGCGTCGAGCGGGATCGTGCCCTCCAGCTCGCGGTTGATGCGGGCCAGCAGGTTGCAGTTGAACGCCGCCGTCACGCCTGCCGCATCGTCATAGGCGCGGATCAGCACGGCTTCGTCCTTGATCCGGTCCATGCCGATCAGCAGCCGTGCCCCCTCGCCAAGCGAGCCGCGCATCGCCCGCAGCAGATCCACCGCCGCGCGCGGCATCAGGTTGCCAATGGTGGAGCCGGGAAAAAAGCCGAGCTTGGGCGCATCGGCGATGGTGCGCGGCAGATCGACCAGCCGGGTGAAATCCGCCTCGAACGGCAGCACCAGAAGGCCCGGGTAACGATCCGAGAGAAGACGCGACGATTCGCGCAGCATGTCGCCGGAAATGTCGATCGGAACATAGGCGCTGGGCTGCACGGCATCGAGCACCAGCGGTGTCTTGGTGGAGGAGCCGGAACCGAATTCGACCACCGCGGCGCCCGGCGGAACCTGCGCGGCAAGCGCCGGCGCGATCCGCTCAAGCAATGCGGTTTCGGTGCGCGTCGGATAATATTCCGGCAGGCGGGTGATATCCTCGAACAGGTCCGACCCGCGGCGATCGTAGAACCATCGCGCGGGGATGGCGCGGGGGCGAAGCTCAAGCCCGTTCAGCACATCCGCGCGGAACTGCGGATCGGCGAGGGACGCCTGGCCGTCCTCCATTTCCTGCTTCAGCATTGGCTTCCTTCCTGTTCGTGCCGCATGGACGAGGGAGCGATAGGCCCAGCCTCCTGCCGGCTGGTGTCAGCGATCGCGGGCGAGCCGCACGCCGGTGAATTGCCAGCGCTGGTGAGGGTAGAAGAAGTTGCGGTAGGAGGCGCGCGCATGGCCGCGTGGCGTGGCGCAGGATCCCCCGCGCAGCACGAACTGGCCGCTCATGAACTTGCCGTTATATTCGCCGACCGCGCCATCCGCTGCGGAAAAGCCGGGATAAGGGCGATAGGCACTGCCGGTCCATTCCCACACATTGCCGAAGAAAGCCGGGGCATCGAGGGCAGGGCGCGGCTCGATCGCGCGCGCCTCGTCAAGCTGATTGCCCCCGGCCGGGTCATGGTGGGCCGCGGCCGCTTCCCACTCCGCCTCGGTTGGGAGGCGGGCGCCTGCCCAGCTTGCATAGGCGTCCGCCTCGTAGAAGCTGACATGGGTAACCGGCGCGGCGGGATCGATCGGGCGGCGGCCGTCCAGCCCGAAGCGGGTCCAGACGCCGTCGCGCTCCTCCCAGTACAGCGGGGCGGCGATCCGCTCGCGCTGCAACCACGCCCACCCGTCGGCAAGCCACCAGCGCGGCTCGCGATAGCCGCCATCGGCGATGAAACTTTGCCATTCGCCATTGGTGACAGTGCGATCGGCGAGCGAATGCGGCGCCAGCAGGGTGCGATGGCGCGGCCCTTCGCAGTCAAAGGCGAAACCCTGGCCGTCATGCCCGATCTCGACCACGCCTTCATCACGATCGATCCAGCCGATCGGGCCGGGCATCGCGACCGGCACCTTCGGGGCGGCGGGCCACATGGCGGGCTCGAGCGGGTTTTCCGAAAAGAGGTGGAGAATGTCGGTCAGCAGCAATTCCTGATGCTGCTGCTCATGATGGCAGCCAAGCTCCACCAGATCGCGCACCGCATCGTCGAGGGTTGGCATGGCGGCGATCAGCGCCGCATCCACGGCCGCGCGATAGGCCATGACCTCCGCCAGGGAAGGGCGTGTGATCATGCCCCGGCGGCCGCGCGCGTGGCGGCGCCCCTCCGCCTCGTAATAGCTGTTGAACAGGAACGGGAAGCGCGGATCGTGCAGGCGATAGCCGGGCACGTGATCACGCAGGATAAAGGTTTCGAAGAACCAGCTGGTATGCGCCAGATGCCATTTGGCGGGGGAAGCATCGTCCATCGACTGAACGGTGGCATCGGCATCGCTGAGCGGGGCGACCAACGCCTGGGTCAGCGACCGGACACGGGCAAATTGCGCGGCCAGATCATCGTGCAAGGGGGCTTCGCGCGGCTGCATCGCCTGTTGGACCTTCCACCATGATCGCCGGGGCGCCAACGCGCGCAGACGAGGACAGTGGAAAGGTGAACGCCCTTCCCGACCATCCGCTAACCGTGATCAGGGGTTAACCAACAGCCGGCCTTTTGGTTCATCATGCGGCGCGATGCCGCGGGTGAGATCAGGTGCGTCCGGCAGAGAACAGCAGCACGACCACGATGATGACGGCGAGCGCCTGAAACAAGATACGCTGCTGCATCATCTTGTTCGACTTGAGCTGGCTCTGGGTCGGCCCGGTGGCGCCGGTTCCCCGCGCCTCCGCGCTGGCGTTCTGCAGAAAGGCGACGATGCCGCGCACCAGCGCGACGAGCGTCGCAATCAGCGCCGCTACGAGGAGGATGACCAGAAAGGTTTGCATCGTTCCAATTTAGGGATCGCCGGTACCGATGGGAACCCGTCCCGCGCGCAGCTGCGCCGCAAGCGCCAGCCCGTCCGCGCCACGCTCGCGAAGGTCGGCCAGCGCTGGCGCCCCGTGGCGCTTGGCGAGGCGAACACCGTCCGGCCCGGTGAGGAGCGCGTGGTGGTGGTAGGCAGGGGTGGGCAGGCCGAGCAGCGCCTGAAGCAGGCGATGGACATGGGTGGCGGCGAACAGATCCTGCCCGCGCACCACGTCCGTCACGCCCTGCCATGCGTCGTCGATCGTGACGGCCAGGTGATAGCTGGCGGGCGCATCCTTGCGCGCGAGCACGACGTCGCCGGCGGACAGCGGGTCCGCAGCGATGGTTTGGCCATGATCGCGCCAGTGAAGCGGCCCCGCCGCCTGCACTGCGCGCACCATGTCGAGGCGCCAGCAGTGCGGCCGATCGGAATGCTGTTCCGCCAATGACCGGCAGGTGCCCGGATAGAGCGGCTCCGCGCCGTGCGGGGCCGACAGGCTGGCCGCGGCGATCTCCGCTCGGGTGCAATAGCAGCGGTAGAGGAGGCCCATGTCGCGCAACCGGTCCAGAGCGGCGGCATAAGCGGGAAGGCGAGACGACTGATGAACCACCTCCCCGTCCCAGCTGAGGCCGAGCCAGGCGAGATCGGCGATGATCGTCTCGACATGCTCCGGGCGGCTGCGCGTGCCATCGATATCTTCGATCCGAAGCAGGAACCGCCCGCCGGCTGCGCGGGCACGGTCATGTGCTAGGATCGCACTGTACGCATGGCCGAGATGGAGGCGGCCGGTGGGGGAGGGGGCGAAGCGGGTGACGATCACGCGAGGGCATGTGTAGAGGCGGCGGCGACGGGGCAAGCCTTTCGGGACAAGACCAGGGTCCAAGCGACAAGAGGAAGTGGCAGTCGCCACTTTCCTTGCGCCCGGACCTCGGCTTCTATCAGATCGCGCCTGGAACGTATGAACCGGGCTCTAGAACGAGATCCAGCAGGTTCAATCCGGCTTCCCGGAGACTGGATCAAGTCTTGTGCACCGGGATCTAGCGTCCGCTGAAGACCGGTTCGCGCTTCTCCATGAAGGCGGCAACGCCCTCCTTGTGGTCCTCGGTCGCCATCAGCCGGCGGATCGTCTCGATCGCCCATCCGCCAAGCTCACGCGGATCGCCATAAGCGGCGCGGCGCAGGCCTTCCTTCATGTAGCGCAGTGCCAGCGGCGGGTTGGCGGCGATGCGTGCGGCGAGCGCCCGGGCCCGCGCCATCAGCTCGTCATGCGGCACCACCTCGCGCACCAGGCCGATCCGCGCCGCTTCCGCCGCGTCGATCACGTCGCCGGTGAACAACAGCTCAGCGGCCTTGGCCGGCCCGACGATGGAGGGCAGGCGATAGAAGCCGCCGACATCGCACACCAGGCCGCGCTTGATGAACAGCTCGGCGAATTTCGCCTTTTCCGAAGCGAGGCGGATATCGGCATAGAGCGCCAGCTCCATGCCCCAGCCGACCGCAGCGCCATTCACGGCTGCGATCACCGGCTTGTCGCATTCCAGCGCCGCCATGGCGGCTGGTGTCGGCTGGTGGCGCACCACCGGCGGCGCCTTTCGTGCGGTGAAGGAATCGGGGCCGGCCATGATCTCGGCCACGTCGTCGCCCGAGCAGAAGGCGGGATCGGCGCCCGTGACGATCACGCAGCGCACTTCCTCGTCGGTCACCGCGCGCCGGAATGCTGCCTCGAGCCGGGCATAGGCATCCCAGTTCAGCGCGTTGCGCCGTTCCGGGCGATTGAGCGTGATGGTCGCGACATGATCAGCGACCTCGTAGGTAACAGTTTCGGTCAACTATCCTCTCCCCTTGACCCGGTGATTCGCCGGCTGTCATCATGGCGTCATCGCTTGACGCGACATCGCGCCAAAACACGGTATCGAAGGGGGGCTTACTTGTTCCATCCCGATCTGATCCGCCATCCGGACGCGTGCCCGACGCTCGTTCTGAACGCCGACTATACGCCTTTGTCTTATTATCCGCTCAGCATCTGGCCATGGCAGACGGCGGTCAAGGCGGTGTTTCTCGACCGCGTCGATATTGTCGCCCATTATGAGCGAGAGGTGAGAAGTCCCACCCAGGCGATCCGATTGCCATCGGTGATCGCGCTGAAACAATATGTGAAGCCGTCGCAATTCCCGGCCTTCACCCGATTCAACCTGTTCCTGCGCGACCGCTTCGCCTGTCAATATTGCGGCACCCATGTGCGCGACCTGACATTCGACCATGTCGTGCCGCGCGCACAGGGTGGGCGTACGACATGGGAAAATGTCGTTACCTCCTGTTCCCCCTGCAATCTGCGCAAGGGCGGGCGGACGCCCAAACAGGCCGGCATGCCGCTGCATATCGAGCCGATCCGGCCGACCAGCTGGCATTTGCAGGAACATGGCCGCAGCTTTCCGCCAAACTATCTCCACGAAACGTGGCACGATTGGCTCTATTGGGACGTTGAGCTGGAAGCCTGATCTTGAGGGAGGTTAACTGGGGATGCGATCGTTGATGATGCTGGCGGCGGCCGGGACGCTGCTGGCAGCCTGTGGGGCGCGCGAGGAAGAGCAGGATGCCGCCCTTGCCAATAACTACACGCCGCCCACGGTGACTTCGCGGCTGGACTTCGGTGGCGAGATCGAACGCCGTTTCCACCGCGCGGACATGAACGGCGACGATCGCGTCACTGCCGATGAGCTGCCCGAACGCTTGCGCCCGATGATCAAGCGCGGCGATGCCGACAAGGACGGCGGGCTCGGCCCGCAGGAATGGGGCGACATGCTGCTGAACTGGTTCGATCGCAACGACCTGAACAAGGACGGCACGCTGACCAGCGAGGAGCGCGACACCTATCGCGAACGCCGCCGCGCCGCGCGCCAGGCCCAACCTGGCGAAACTGCGCGTTGACGGCGATGGTCGACGGCATGCAGCATGGCGGCATGAGCGCGCTTCCGTCGATCACCAACAATGATGACATCCGCTATCTCGGGCGCGTCCTGGGGGATGTCATCCGGGCCCTGGGCGGGGAGCGACTGTTCGCCGCGACCGAGGCAATCCGATCGGCATCGGTGGAGCGGCATCGCGGTGCCGGGATCGCGGTGGACCACCATCTGGAAGCCTTGTCGCTCGACGAGACGCTCGATTTCGTCCGTGGCTTCATGCTGTTCTCCATGCTGGCGAACCTTGCCGAGGACCGGCAGGGCATCACGGCGGAAGAGGGGGCGGATGTCGCCTCCGCGCTTGATCGGCTGGCGGGAGAAGGGGTCGACCGCCATGCGGTGCTGGCGCTGCTCGACCATGCGCTGATCGCGCCGGTGCTGACCGCGCACCCCACCGAGGTGCGGCGCAAGAGCATGATCGACCATCGCAACCGAATCGCGGAGCTGATGGCGCTGCGCGATACGGGCGTGGAGGAAACGCCGGAAGGCGATCGTATCGACGAGGCGATCGTGCGCCAGGTGGCGTTGCTGTGGCAGACTCGCGTGCTACGCCGCGAGCGGCTGTACGTGACGGACGAGGTGGAAACCGCGCTCAGCTACCTGCGCGACGTGTTCCTGCCCGTCATTCCGGCGCTGTACCAGCGTTGGGACCGCGCAATGGGGCGGCGCCTGCCGAACTTCCTCAAGCCCGGAAGCTGGATCGGCGGCGACCGCGACGGCAACCCCTTCGTGACCGCCGAATCGCTGAAGGTGGCGCTCGCCAAGGCGGCCGGCGCGGTGATCGGCTTCTACCTCGATCAGCTGCACGCATTGGGCGCGGAACTGTCGATCTCCGCCTATCACGCACCCGTGGACGATGCGGTGATCGCGCTGGCCGAGGCGAGCGGCGACGATGCGGAGAGCCGCAGCGATGAGCCCTATCGCCGCGCCTTGTCCGGGATCTATGCCCGGCTCGCCGCCACGTACCGGAAGCTGGTGGGCGCCCGTCCGCCCCGGCCGGCGGCGCGTGAGGCGGAGCCTTATTCCAGCCCGACCGCCTTCCGCGCCGATCTGCTCGCCATGGGCCATGCGCTGGCCGAGGCGGGCGGCGGGCTGCTGGCGAGCGGGGGCGTGATCGGTCGCCTGATCCGCGCGGTGGAGGTGTTCGGCTTTCACCTCGCCACGCTCGATCTGCGGCAGAACAGCGCCGTCCACGAACGGGTAGTGGGCGAATTGCTGGCGCGGGCCGGCGTGTGCGACGATTATGCCGCGCTGGACGAGGACGCGCGCGTGTCGCTGCTCAACCGGGAGCTTGCAACCGCGCGGCCGCTGGCCAGCCGCTTCATCACCTATTCCGAAGAGACCGCCAAGGAACTGGCGATCGTCGCTGCCGCGGCCGAGGCGCATGCCACTTACGGAAACGCCTGTATCCGCCAATATATCGTTTCCATGTGCACCTCCGTCAGCGATCTGCTGGAGGTGCATCTGCTGCTGAAGGAAGTGGGCCTGTATGTGCCCGGCGATCCGCCGCAGGCGCATGTGATGGCGGTGCCGTTGTTCGAGACGATCGGCGACCTGGAAGCAGCGCCGGGCATCATGAAGGCCTGGTTCGCGCTGCCCGAAGTGGCGGCGATCGCGCGGGCGCGCGGGCATCAGGAAGTGATGATCGGCTATTCCGATTCCAACAAGGACGGCGGTTATCTCACGTCCACCTGGCAGCTTTCCAAGGCGTCCACCGCGCTGAAGCCCGTGTTCGAGGCCGCGGGCGTCGGGATGCAGCTGTTCCACGGCCGTGGCGGCGCGGTCGGGCGAGGCGGTGGCTCCAGCTTCGCCGCGATCCGCGCACAGCCGCCCGGCACGGTCCAGGGCCGGATCCGCATCACCGAGCAGGGCGAGGTGATCGCCGGCAAATATGGCACGCGGGAAAGCGCGATCACCAACCTGGAGGCGATGGCCTCGGCCACCTTGCTCGCCAGCCTGTCGCCTGCGCCGCTTTCCAACGCGGAGAACGAAAGCTTCGCGGGCGCGATGGACCGGCTGTCCAATGCGGCCTTCCACGCCTATCGCGATCTTGTTTACGGCACCGAAGGCTTCAACACCTTCTTCCGGCAGATGACGCCGATTGCAGAAATCTCCGAACTCAAGATCGGAAGCCGCCCCGCCAGCCGCAAGAAATCCGCCAAGATCGAGGACCTGCGCGCCATTCCCTGGGTGTTCAGCTGGTCACAGGCGCGGGTGATGCTGCCCGGCTGGTATGGCGTCGGCCAGGCCATCGCCGCGTTCGAGGACAAGGCGCTGCTGGCGGAAATGGCCGAGGGCTGGCCATTGTTCGCCGCCACGCTCGCCAACATGGAAATGGTGCTCGCCAAATCCGACATGGGCATTGCCGAGCGGTATGCCAGCCTGATCGAAGACGAGAAGCTTGGGCAGCGCATCTTCTCCCGCCTGCGCGACGATTGGCAGATGACGCATGACGCGCTGCTGGAAGTGACGGGGCAATCGCGGTTGCTGGAAAAGCATCCGGCGCTGGACGCCTCCATCCGCCTCCGCCTGCCCTATATCGAGCCGCTCAACCTGCTGCAGATCGAACTGATGCGGCGACACCGCGCCGGTGAGGATGACGCGCGCATCGCGGAGGGCATCCTGCTGTCGATCAACGCCATCGCAACTGCGCTGCGCAACTCGGGCTGATTTCATCGGCCTTGTCGGCGGTTGCACCAACTGTGCAGCCATGCGCGGCTCGTTTTGCTGTTGCGAGTTATTCGCGATTGTTCTAGCCGAACGCCAGAGGGCGGCTGATCTCAGCGCGCATTTGGGATCGGCATGCAGGCCAGCGACGTGGAAGCGACGGGTGAACAGCGGCTGGCGGGGGAGCTGTCCCGCACGGCGCCGGTCGGTCGCGCCGCCACAGCCCGGCCCCAGATGGATAGACCCAAGAAGAAAAAGAAGATCAGCGCCTTTTGGCTGAAGCAATTGCACAGCTGGCACTGGATCAGCGCGGCGGTGTCGCTTGCCGGCATGTTTCTCTTCGCAATCACCGGCATCACGCTAAACCATGCGGCGACGATCGGAGCGGAGCCGCAGGTCACGCGCGCCGAAGCAACGCTGCCGCCGCCGGGCCTTGCGGATCTGCGCGGGGATCACCCGGCGAATGCGCCGCTGCCCGATACCGTTTCCCGCGCGGTCGCCGCCGCGGTCGCGCTTGATCCGGCCGGGCGTGCAGGGGAATGGACCGACGAGGAGGTCTATGTCGCCATGCCCGGACCGGGCCGCGACAGCTGGGTCAGCATCGACCGGGAAAGCGGCGCGATCACCGCGGAGACGACGTGGCGCGGATGGATCTCCTACCTCAACGATCTCCACAAGGGCCGCAACACCGGCGATGCCTGGTTCTGGTTCATCGATCTGTTCGCGGTCGCCTGCATCATCTTCACGCTGACGGGCCTGCTGCTCCTGCAGCTTCATGCCCGGCATCGTCCGTCCACCTGGCCGCTGGTCGCCACGAGTGTGCTCGTGCCGTTGCTGCTGGCCCTGTTCCTGATCCATTGAGGAGCCTTCGCGAGCCCATGCGCCCAGCCTATCTGCTTCTTGCCGGCGCGGTCAGCGCGCCTGCCGCCGCCCAGACCGTCAGCGTGACGGTGCCGCGGCTGAAAGTCGCCGAATATCACCGCCCCTATGTCGCCGGCTGGCTGGAACCGGCCGCGGGTGGCCCGGCGCGCACCGTGTTTGTCTGGTATGACGTCAAGAAGGGCGGAGCGGAGCCGGGCACCAAGTGGCTGGCCGATCTGCGTAGCTGGTGGCGCAAGGGCGGGCGCACGATGAAGCTGCCGGCCGATGGCGTCAGCGGCGCGACCCGGGCGCCGGGCACCTATCAAATCCCGCTGCCCAAGGGGCTCACCGCCGGCCAATATGTGCTGAACGTCGAGGCGGCGCGCGAGACCGGCGGCCGAGAGCTGGTGCGGGTGCCGATCACCGTGCCCGGCAAAGGCGGCACCGCCGCCGGCAGCACCGAGCTTGGCTCCGTCACCGTTCGTTGAGGAAGATCACCATGCGCCTGAAGACCATCCTGCTCGCCGCCGTGGGTGCGGCCACGCTCGCCGCTCCCGCCCTGGCGCACCGCCAGTGGCTGCTGCCGTCCACCACCACATTGTCCGACACCAATCAATATGTGACGGTGGACGCCGCGGTGTCGAACGACCTCTTCTACCCGGACCATGTCGCCATGCGGCCCGAGCAGGTGAAGGTGTGGGCGCCGGACGGCAGCCCGGGCGCGATCGAGAATGCAGCGTCGGGGCGTCATCGCACGACCTTCGACGTAAAGGTCGACAAGCCGGGAACGTGGAAGATCGGCACCGAAATGTCGTCGGTCATGGGCAGTTTCCAGCTGAATGGCGAAACGTGGCGTGTCGGCGGCCGGCGTGGTCCGCCGCAGGCGGCGGGCGCACCGCGCGCGCGGAGCGTGGCGACGCCGGCGGAAATCCCGGCCGGCGCGACGGACGTGAAGCTCACCGAAGTCAGCAGCCGCAATGCCATTTATGTCACGGCCGGCGGCCCCAGCGACGGCGTCTTCAAGGCCACGGGCAAGGGGCTGGAGATGCAGCCGATCACCCACCCCAGCGCGCTGGTGTCGGATGAGGAAGCGCAGTTCCGCTTCCTGATCGACGGAAAGCCTGCCGCCGGTGTTGCCGTGACGGTGGTACCGGGATCGAAGAAGTTCCGGGAAAGCGAGGCGGTGCAGGAGCTTACCACGGGCGCCGACGGCGTGCTGCGCGTCAAATGGCCGCTTGCGGGCATGTATTGGATGAGCGCCACCAAGACGGACGCCAACGCCAGCACGCCGCGCGCGACCGAGCGCCGCATGACCTTCACCACCACGCTTGAGGTCCCGGCACCCTGACCTGAAGCCATGGCTGCCCCCGACAGGCCGGTTGGGCAGCCAAGGCTGCTGGTGCCGGACATCGATCCCACCGCGCTCGCCGGGTGGAGCCCCGACCTCGCCATGGTCGAGCTTGGCGGCGCCACCATGGGTACGCGCTGGCGGACGCTGTTCGCCGCGCCCCCGGCCCTGGATCCCGTCAGCCTGAACCATGCCGTTGAACGGCGGCTGGAACAGCTGGTCGGCGAGATGAGCCACTGGTCGCCGGATTCGGTGATCAGCCGGTTCAATTGCGGCGCGCCCGGATGCTGGGCGACGCTGCCGCCCGACTTTGCGGCCGTGATCGCGGCGGCGCTGCAGGTGGCTGAAGCTTCCGGCGGCGCCTTCGACCCCGCGATCGGTCAGCTCGCTGATCTGTGGGGGTATGGGCCCGCGCCCGTCTCCCGTCTTCCCGACGAGCAGGCAGTGGCCGCCGCGCTTGAATGCGGCGGATGGCGCTCCCTGTCGTTCGACCCGGCAGCGCGGCGCCTGCGGCGTGGCGGCGACGTGCGGCTCGACCTGTCTGGTATCGCCAAGGGCTATGCGGTGGATTGCCTGTCCGCCGTGCTGCTGGCGCATGGCGTCGGGCACAGCCTGGTCGAGATCGGCGGCGAGTTCGTCGGGCGAGGGATGCGGCCGGACGGGGACCCGTGGTGGGTGGATCTGGAGGCGCCGGGCGCACTTGCGGCGCCGCTGCGGCTGGCGCTGCACCAGCTGGCAATCGCTACCTCGGGCGACTACGTGCGCGGCCGACACACGATCGATCCGCGTAGCGGCCAGCCGGTGGCGCATGCCCTTTCGATCAGTGTCGTCCATCGTTCGGCGATCTTCGCCGATGCCTGGGCCACGGCCTTGGGGGTGGCCGGACCGGACGAGATGCACCGGCTGGCGGAGGCGCATGATCTGGCCGTGCGTGCGCTGATCCGGCGGCGGGACGGCATCACCGAATGGTTCAGTCCGGCCCTGTCGCGCATGCTGGTGGACTGACGCGGCGCTCGCGCGGCCGTGCCATCGACGGCACGGACCTTCAATGCCGGTCGCCGCGTTGAACCCGCCATGATCGGCCGGCTCGCATCTGCTTCGGACCCGCGCAGCGCGGCGCGGGAGGCGTTTGCCGCGGCACTTGCCAGCGTCGACCCTGACGGCACGATCGCGATCCTATCCCACTTCGATGCGGATGGCCTGGCCGCCGCCGCCGTGCTCGCGCGGGCGCTGGAGCGCGCTGGCCGGCGCCATGAAGTGCATCTCACCGGAAAGGGCGAGACGCCCTGGGATCCTGCGGTGGCAGCGCGGCTTTCCGCCGGCAACCCCGCCGCGCTGATCGTCGCGGATCTGGGCACGCGCGCAGAGCCGGTGCTGCCCGGCTGTGCCACGGTGATCATCGACCATCATGTGCCGACCGGCGAGCCGGCGGACGCGATAACCATCAGCGGCAACGGCCTCTCGCCCGAGCCGACCAGCGCGCTGCTGGCATGGTGGGCGGCTGCCGCGCTGGGCGATGTGGACGACCTGCTCTGGCTGGCGGCGATCGGCCTGATCGGCGACATGGAGCAGGGCCGCGACTTCATCGAGCTGCAACAGGCGCAGGCGCGCTGGGGCAAGACGGCGCTGCGCGATGCCGTGTCGCTGATCAACGCGCCGCGCCGCACCGCGGCGGCGGATGCCGGGCCGGCCCTGCGCCTGCTGCTGCGCGCGGATGGGCCAAAGGCGATCACCAAGGGAACGGACGCCGATGCCGAGGCACTGCGGCTGGCAAAGGCAGAGGTCCGTGCCGCCATGGACGAAGGCAAGCGCGAGCCGCCGCTGGTGGTGGGCGACGTGGCGCTGATCGCGCTTGACACGCCGTGCCAGATCCATCCCCTGGTGGCGCAGCAATGGCGCGGGCGGCTGAAGGACAAGATCGTCATTGCCGCCAATCGCGGTTATCGCCCCGGCTGGGTCCATTTCGCCGCGCGATCCGCCACCGGGCGCAACCTCATCGATTTTCTCGCCGGCCATCGGCCCGCCAACGCGGACGGCCGGTACGGCAATGGCCATGCGCAAGCCACGGGCGGCGCCCTGACGCTGGCCGACTGGAACAGCTTCGAGCGCGGGCTCGGCATTCCTCAGGCACAGGTGCTTTCATGACTGACAACAGCCGCCCGCTCCGCCTCGGCTTTCCCGTCAAGGTGATGGGAAAGCCCGGCCTGAAATCGGGCGATACGCGCCGCTGGCAGAAGAACCCGCATCTCAAATGCTCCCTGGAGCTGCTCGATACGGTGCTGGACTATCTGCATGGCGAGAAGCTCGACATGTACCGCCTGTCGTCGGACATCGCGCCCTACGCGACCCATCCGGACATGCCACAGTTTCACAACATGGTGGCCGAGAGCGATGCCGAACTGCGCGCGTTCGGCGCCAAGGCACGGTCCTATGACATCCGCCTGTCGTTCCACCCGTCGCAATATGTGCTGCTGAACGCGCCCAATCCGGAACTGACGAAGAAGAGCATCTGGGATCTGTCGAGCCAGGCGGAGATGCTCGACCGGATGGAACTGGACGACGAAGCGGTGATGATCACCCATGTCGGCGGCGTCTATGACGATCACGAGGCGAGCCGCGCCCGCTGGATCGAGGGCTGGGAGCAATGTCCCGAGCATGTGAAACGGCGGCTGGTACTGGAGAATGACGACATCCGCTTTTCGGCGGCGGACGTGCTGTGGATTCATGAACGCACGGGCGTACGCTGCGTCTTCGACTACCAGCACTTCTGGTGCCTCAATCCCGAGCGGCTGGACATGCGCGACACGCTGGAGCGATTCCTGGCGACATGGCCGGCCGGCGTGCGGCCAAAAATTCACTTTTCCTCGCCGCGCACCGAAATGCGTGAGGTGAAGCAGAAGATCACCGCCAAGCAGCGCGCCGATGCCAAGGCGGGCAAGGGCCGCGCGAAGAAGGGCGAGGTGCTGAAGGCGCCGGTAAAGACGACGGCGCGCGTGAAGACGGTGCTGCGGCCGCCGATCTGGACCGGCCATGCCGATTTCACCAACCCGTTCGAGTTCGCCACCTTCATGCGGATGGCGGACGGGCTGTTCTTCGACGTGATGATGGAGGGAAAGGCAAAGGACCTGAGCCTGCTCCGGCTGCGGCCCGACCTCCTTCGCTTCGCGCCCGACGTGGCGGCACGCTTCGGCATCACGCAGGAGGACGCGGCCGCCTTTGCCGCCGACGAGGCGCGGCTTGATAGCGGCGTCAGCGCCGATGACGAGCCGGACGTCGACGAAGGATTGATGGCAGCGGAATAGCCGGCCCATGCGTTGGCCGATCGGGGATCAGGAGGCGTTGATGGACATCAGGAAACTGCCGCCGGGCGAGCCGGCACCCAGCGATGGTGACTGTATCCGGATCCAGGAGCTGGAGGATGGCCGCTTTCGGCTGAACGGATCCGTGCTGTTCCGCTGCGGCGATACGGACGCGGCGGAGTCGGTGTCGCTGGTCGGCGGCGATCTTTATGCCAGCTATGACGACGCGGAATCGGCCGGTCTTGCCTGGGCCAACGAGCATTGCGCGGAGACGCTGTTCGTCAGTCGCTCCGACGGCAAGGCGCCGCTTCCGGACGTGACCTGACCGGCCACGACGCGCCGGTTCACTCCTCGGCCGAGCCGAAATCCGATGCGTTGCGCCGTGGCCCACCGTCGCCCTTGCGGTTCAGCGCCTGGCGAACGCGGTCGAGGAGATCGGTACGGCGATAGGGCTTGCCCAGCACGTCCAGCCCGCTGCGCAGCGGGCCGTCCGCCACCAGTTCCTCGTTATAGCCGGTCGTCATCAAGACCGGCACGTCGGGTGCGATCTTGGCAATCTCCTGTGCCAGCACGATGCCGTTGATGCCGCCGGGCATGACCAGATCGGTGAAGACAAGGTCGATCGACCCGTCCGCCGCGGCCTGGAACGACGCCAGTCCGTCCTCGCCGGTCTCGGCAGTAGTGACGCGATAGCCGACTTCCTCGAGGATCTCGCGCGCGAGGGCGAGAACTTCAGGACTGTCCTCGACCACCAGAATGTGCGCGCCCGACGTGCCGGAGCCGCTGGTTGGCTGGCCGCTCGGCTGCGGATCGGATGGCAGGTCATGTGCGTCGTGCGCCGCAACGGGGAACAGCATCCGAACGGTGGTTCCCTGCTGCGGCGTGCTCTCGATTTCCAGTCGCCCGCGCGATTGCTGCACGAAGCCGCTGGCCATGGCGAGGCCCAGCCCCGTTCCCTTTCCGACCCCCTTTGTCGTGAAGAATGGTTCGATCGCGCGTTCGATCACCTCGGGCGTCATGCCTTCGCCCTCGTCGCGCACCTGCACGGCGACATACTCGCCCGGCGAGAGCCCGCGCGCGGCGGCATCGCCGTTTAGCTTTATGCGTGCTGTCGACAGCTCGATCACCCCGCCGGTCGGCATCGCATCCTTGGCATTGAGGGCGATGTTCAGCACCGCCATCTCGAATTGCTGCGGATCGAGCAGCGCCTTGGGCAAGCCGCGGCGGAGGCTGAAGTGCAGCTCCACCTTTCGGCCGAGCGCGCTTTCCATCACATCGGCGAAGCTGTTGAGACAATCGCTGACGTCCACTGGCCGGGGATCGAGCCGGGTCTTGCGCGCGAAGGCCAGCAACTGGCCGGTCAGCTTCGCACCGCGCTCGGCCGCGCCGCGCGCGCTTTCCAGATAGCGTAGCACGCGTTCGTCCGTGCTGCGCGCCTGCGCGAGCTCGAGATTGCCGTTCACTACCTGCAGCAGGTTGTTGAAATCGTGCGCCAGCCCGGCGGTCAACTGGCCCACCGCCTCCATCTTCTGCGCCTGCAGATAGGATCGCTCGGTCTCGCGACGCCGCGTGACGTCCAGCTGGCTGGCGAAGAAGTAGAGCAGCTTGCCCGAGGTGTCATAGACCGGGCCGATGAACACCGCGTTCCAGAACGGCGTTCCGTCGCGCTTGTAGTTCAAGATCTCGAGTGCGATCGACTGGTCCGCCGCCACTGCATTGCGCAATTCGGAGATGCTGTCGGGATCGGTGCGCGCGCCCTGAAGGAAGCGGCAATTGCGGCCAAGGACCTCCGCTTCCTCGTACAGCGTCAGATCCAGGAACGCCTTGTTGGCGAAGACGATGGGATTGTCGGGCTGATGCGGATCGGTGAGGATCATCGGCATCCGCGTCATTTCGATCGCCGCGAAGAACACGTTGCCGCGACTGTCCAGGCCCGGTTCGGTGATGGTGCTTTCGCGCCAGTGCCGCTTGCCGTCGCTGCTGGTGCCGAGCGGCTCGTGCCCGCCTACGTCCATCGCGCCCTCGGCCGGAACGCCGGCGCTCTGGCCATCGCCTTCGACGTCAATGATGCTGTTCTCGGAGTCCTTGTCCGCCACGTCGTCTTCCGAATGTCTGCAAGTGCCGGCCGTGTACCGGGCGGCGGTTTGCATTAGAAGAGTTTCAGGCCTGCGTTGTTCCGCCGATTCACGGTTGCGACAGGTTGTTGCGCAGAAGCGACCAGCCACGTAACGCCGCCGTCATGAAGCTCCTGTCCTCGGCAGCAATCGCTGCGCTCGCCCTGTCGCTCGCCACCAACGCCGCCGCGGAAATGCAGCGCTACAGCGTGATTTTCGGGGGCAAGAATGTCGGCCATCTGAATGCCGATATCGAGGGTGATCGCACCGCCATCGACTTCGACTATAAGAACAACGGGCGCGGCCCGACGATGAAGGAGGTGCTGCGGCTCGATGCCAAGGGGCTGCCGCTTGCCTGGGACATCAATGGCACGACCACCTTCGGCTCCAAGGTGGAGGAGCATTTTGCGCGGCAGAACGGCAAGGCGACCTGGACGGACGCGACCGGCAAGGGCGCGGCCGATGCCGCCTCGGCCGTCTACGTCGCGCAGAGCGGCAGCCCCTGGGCGACCGGCCTCTACGCCCGCGCGATCATGAAGACTGGCGGCGCGACGATCACGGCGCTCCCCGGCGGCACGCTGACGCTGACAAAGGGCGAAACGGTCGCGGTGAACGGCGCGGGCGGGCCGCTGAAGGTGACGCGCTACGACCTCGGAGGGATCGAGACCACGCCGGACACGGTGCTGCTCGACGACAAGGGCGAGCTGTTCGCCAGCGTGTCGCCGCGGCAGGTGATCGTGCGCGCCGGCTATGAGGATGAGGCCGAGCGGCTGAAAACGCTGGCGGCGCAATGGTCCACCGACCGCTTCGTCGCGATCAACAAGAAGGTGGCGCATCGCTATCCGGGCATGGTGCGGATCCGCAACGTGCGCGTGTTCGACGCCAAGACGGGGACGGTCGGCGCGCCGGCATCGGTGCTGGTGTTGGGCAACAAGATCGTGGGGGTGGAGCCGCTGACGCAGAAGGGTGCGACGGGCGAAGTGGTGATTGACGGCGCCGGCGGCACCGTGATCCCCGGCCTCTATGAGATGCACGCGCATACCGGCCAGGAGGGCGCGCTGCTGAACCTTGTCGCCGGCGTCACCACCATGCGCGACATGGGCAATGACAATGCGGTGCTCGACAAGCTGATCGAGCGGATCGACGGCGGCGTGATCGCCGGCCCGCGCATCGTCCGCGCCGGCTTCATCGAGGGCAAGAGCCAGTTCAGCGCGAACAACGGCATTCTCGTCAACAGCGAGGCGGAGGCGGTTGCCGCCGTCCGCTGGTATGCCGACCATGGCGGCTATTGGGGCGTCAAATCGTACAACAGCATGAACCCGGCGTGGATCCCCGCGCTGGTGAAGGAGGCGCACGCGCGCGGCCTGAAGGTTGCCGGCCACGTCCCCGCCTTCGCCACCGCCGATCAGATGATCGAGGCGGGCTTCGACGAGATGACCCATATCAATCAGTTCATGCTGCAATGGGTGATCAAGCCGACCGAGGACACGCGCACGCTGTTTCGTCTGACCGCGCTGAAGCGGCTGCCGGCGCTCGATCTCAACAGCGAACGGGTACAGCACACCATGGGGCTGGTGACCGCGCGCAAGACGCCGATCGACGTGACGCTCGGCATCCACGAAAACCTGCTGCTCAACCGCGATGGCCAAATGGCGCCGGGCGCAGCGGATTATTTTGATCACCTGCCGATCGGCACGCAGCGCGGATTGAAGCAGGCATGGATCGATACCTCCGCGCCGGGTGACGATGCGGCCTATCGCGGCGCCTATGACAAGATCGTCGCGACGGTCCGGATGCTGAATGATCGCGGCGCGATGATCGTGCCGGGTACCGACACGGGCGGGTCCTTTACCTTCCATCGCGAGCTGGAGCTGTATCAGCAGGTCGGCATGACCCCGGCGCAGATCCTGACCCGCGCGACGTGGGACATGGCCAAGTACCTCGGGCAGGACGCGACGCTCGGCTCGGTCGAGACGGGCAAGCTGGCGGACTTCTTCCTGGTGCCGGGCGACCCAACCAAGGACATGAAGGCGATCAAGCGCATCGCCATGGTGGTGAAGGACGGCACCTTCTATTACCCGGCGGAGGTCTATCCCGAGTTCGGAATCAAGCCCTTCGCGCCAGCGCCGGTGGTGAGCGGGGCCCGTTGAAGCTGAGCTCGCCGGCACGCCCGCCGCTCCGGGAGGTTGCGGCGCGCTCGCTTGTTCGCGTCATCCCGAACTTGCTCCGGGATCCACGTTGCCGCGAACGGTGCGCTCCCACGACGAGCGGCAGCGCCTGCGGATAGCTGGATCTCGGAGCGAATCCGGGAAGAGGGGCTAGTTCGCGCCTGCCGTGCTCATCGAATAGGGCCGCGCAGCCGGCGCCGTGCCCCACGTGCGGTTCGGCGTCGCCTGCATGGTGAAGCGCAATTCGCCGCCAGCGGCCAGCTCCTCATGGCGCAGATAGGTGCGTTCGAGTGGGCGGCCGTTCAGTGTCACGCGGCCGACATAGCGGTTCGTGTCCGACAGGGCGTCTGCCACGATCGTGAAGCGCTTGCCTCCGGGCAGCGTCATCACGGCGCGGTTCACGAAGGGGCGGCCGATGACATATTCGCTGGACCCCGGCGCGACGGGGTAGAAGCCGAGGGCGGTGAAGACGAGCCAGGCCGACATCTGCCCCAGATCGTCATTGCCGGACAGGCCGTCGGGCGCGGCCTTGTATTGGCTGGCGACGATCTGCGCCAATCGCTCCTGCGTGCGCCAGGGCTGGCCGGCATAGGCATAGAGATAGGCGACATGGTGGCTCGGCTCGTTGCCATGGATGTACTGGCCGATCAGGCCGGCGATATCCTCGGCATGGCTATAATCGAGCTTGCTGTTGTCGAAGGCGAACATCGCGTCGAGCTTCGCCACCGCCGCCGCGTCCCCGCCGAGCAGCTTGAACATCGCCGCCTGATCCTGCGGCACGAACCAGGAATATTGCCACGCATTCCCTTCGGTGTAGTCACTGCCATAGTTGATCGCGGTGGGATCGAAGGGCGTGCGGAAGCTCCCGTCGGCGCGGCGCGCGCGCAGAAATCCGGTCTTCGCATCGAAGCTGTTGCGCCAGTTGGTAGCGCGCTTCTCGAATGTTTCGGCCACATCCGCCTTGCCGATCGCGCGCGCCATGCGGGCGATGGTCCAATCGTCATAGGCGTATTCGACCGTCTTGGACGCGGCCTCCGGTTCCTTGTCGATCGGCACGAAGCCGCGCTTCATATATTCGTCGAGCCCGCCATAGGGGCCGTAGCTCGCGCTCTTCACCATCGCTGCGAGCGCTGCGTCGGCGTCGAAGCCGCGCACGCCCTTCAAATACGCATCGGCAATGACGGGTACCGCGTGATAGCCGATCATCGTCCACGTCTCGCGGCCGTGAAACTGCCACACGGGCAGGATGCTGAACGGACTCGCTTGCTGACTGGCAAGGAGCGAGCGAACGAAGTCGCGATTGCGCTGCTCGGGCTGGACGAGGAGCAGCAGCGGGTGCTCGGCGCGAAACGTGTCCCACAGTGAAAAGGTCGAGTGGAAGGTGAAGTCTTGCGCCTTGTGGACCTGATCGTCCGACCCGCGATAGCGGCCGTCGGCATCGGAGAAGACGCTTGGCGCGATCATCGCATGGTAAAGCGCGATGGAGATCATGCGCTGCATCGGCGCAGGTGCGTCGATCTCGATTGCCGACAGCGCCTGCTGCCACGCCGTCCGACTGGCGGCGGCGATCGCATCGAAGCCGCCGGCCTCGCTGTCGAGATTGGCAAGTGCACCATCCTCATCGACGCTGGAAATGGCGACCTTCAGTTCCAGCGGTCGTGTGAGGCGGCCGAAGTCGAGCTGCGCCACCAATGCCTGGCCCTGAAGCTGCGCCACATCCGCGCGGCCACGGCCGGGACCCTGGAACCCCTTGTAGGCGATCTTTTCCTCGCGATTGTGGAAGGCGTGGCCGGTGAGCGGCGCGTTGGCACGGATCGCGAAGAACAATCTGCGCGCCGGTGCCCAGCCGCGCGTCTCGCGCATGCCGGTGATGGTGCCATCGGCCCGGACGCGGACAGACGACCAGAGGATCTTGCCTGGATAATTGTATAGCGAAGAGCGCAGGTCGAGCACGACATGCGCGTCCTTGCCGGCGGGGAAGGTGTAGCGATGGACGCCGACGCGGGTGCCGGCGGTCAGCTCGGCGCGAACGGCGCTGTCGGACAATGTGACGGCATAATAGCCCGGCTGCGCTGTCTCCTGCGCATGGCTGAAGCGGGATCGGTAGCCGGAGCCGGGCTTCTTCGCATCCCCTGGGTCGAGCGGGACGGTATCGCCGGCGACCGGCATTAGCAGGAAATCGCCGAGGTCGGAGTGCCCGGCTCCGGAGAAATGCGTCTGCGAAAACCCCTGAATGGTGGGATCATCATAACGATAGCCCGCCGCATGGCCGTAGCATTCGCGGATCTCGCACGTGGTGTCCGTATCGGGGCTGACCTGCACCATCCCGAAGGGGGCGACCGCGCCCGGGAACGTGTGGCCCTCGCCACCCGTGCCGATGAACGGGTCGACGCCGTCATAGGTCGACTGGGCGGCGAGCGGGGCGGCGATGAGGCTGGCGGAAAGAAGCGCAGCAAGGGCGGAGCGATGCATGAGGCGGCTTAGAGCATGGCCGTGGGGCCGCCGCCAAGCGCCGCGCTCGGTATAAGCCCCAGCTTGTGGAAAGAGACGTTGCAGGCTCACTCCCCACGGCAGTGAAGACCGTTAGACGATCGACAGCGGCACTGTGTCGCGGCGGACTGATCGATTTCGCCGCTTGTACTGACGAATTTATGTCGCTTCCGTCATCCCTGCGAAGGTCTAACCTGTTGTAACCAGATCATTGACGAGAGGACGAGTCATGGACGCGACAACGAGTGGTTGCCCGATGGCGGGCGACCCGCTGAGCGACAAGGCCAAGGAACCGGCTGCGCTGCGCCGCCTGCTCGGCCGCACCAACCGCGATTGGTGGCCCAACCAGCTTTCACTGGAAATCCTGCAGCAGAACGGCTTGTCGGGCGACCCGATGGGCGACGATTTCGATTACGCCGCCGAATTCAAGACGCTCGACCTCGAAGCGGTAAAGGCTGACCTGCGCGCGCTGATGACCGACAGCCAGCCTTGGTGGCCGGCCGATTATGGTCATTACGGCCCGTTCTTCATCCGCATGGCATGGCACTCGGCTGGTACCTATCGCACCGGTGACGGTCGCGGCGGTTCCTCGTCCGGCTCGCAGCGGTTCGCGCCGCTCAACTCCTGGCCGGACAATGGCAATCTCGACAAGGCACGCCGCCTCTTGTGGCCGATCAAGCAGAAGTACGGTCGCAAGCTTTCCTGGGCGGACCTGTTCATCCTGACCGGCAATGTCGCGATCGAATCCATGGGCGGCCCGATCTTCGGCTTCGGCGGCGGCCGCGCCGATGTGTTCGAACCTGAAAAGGACATCTACTGGGGCACCGAGGAAGAGTGGGTCGGGCATGAGAACAGCCAGACGCGCATTCAGCCCGATCGCGAGATGGTGCTCGAAAGCCCGCTGGCGGCGATCCAGATGGGCCTCATCTACGTCAACCCGGAAGGGCCCGGCGGCGTGCCCGATGCGGCGCAGTCCGCACGCGACATTCGCGAAACCTTCGCGCGCATGGGAATGAATGACGAGGAGACCGCTGCGCTCACCGCTGGCGGCCACACCTTCGGCAAGGCGCATGGCGCGGGCGATGCGAAACTGGTCGGCGCGGAGCCGGAAGGCTCCGACATTGCGCAAATGGGCCTTGGCTGGGCTTCCACCCACGAAAGCGGCATGGGCGATCACACGATCACCAGCGGCATCGAGGGCGCGTGGACGCCGACGCCGACGAAATGGGACATGACCTATTTCGACATGCTGCTCGACCATGAATATGAGCTGGTGAAGAGCCCGGCAGGCGCGAAGCAGTGGCAGCCGGTCGGCAACCCGGAAGAGACGCTCGCACCCAAAGCGCATACGCCGGGCGTCAAGGTGCCGACCATGATGACCACCGCTGACATGGCCATGAAGGTCGATCCCAAGTATCTGGAGATCATGAAGAAGTTCCGGGCCGACCCGGACTATTTCGCCGACCAGTTCGCTCGTGCCTGGTTCAAGCTGACGCATCGCGACATGGGGCCCAAGGTCCGTTACCTCGGCCCGGACGTGCCGGCGGAGGATCTGATCTGGCAGGATCCAATCCCCACGGCCGATCACGCGCCGATCGACGATGCTGATGTGGCGACGCTGAAGCAGAAGATTGCGGCGTCGGGGCTGACGGTGAGCCAGCTGGTGAAGACCGCCTGGGCCTCCGCCGCCACTTTCCGCGGTTCGGACAAGCGCGGCGGCGCCAATGGCGCGCGCATCCGGCTGGAGCCGCAGCGCAGCTGGGACGTCAACGAGCCGGAGAAGCTCGCCAAGGTGCTGGAGGTCTATGAAGGGATCAAGGCCGACTTCGACGGCGGCGCCAGCGGCGGCAAGAAGGTGTCGATTGCCGACCTGATCGTGCTCGGCGGCACCGTGGGTGTCGAGCAGGCCGCCAAGGCGGCTGGTCATGACATCGCCGTGCCGTTCACGCCGGGCCGCACGGACGCCAGCGCGGAGCAGACCGATGCCGAGGGCTTTGCGGTGCTGGAGCCCAAGGCGGACGGTTTCCGCAACTACCTCCAGGTGCGCTACAACGTGCCGACCGAGGAGCTGCTAGTTGATCGTGCGCAGCTCCTGGGGCTGAGCTCGCCCGAGATGACGGTGCTGGTCGGTGGCCTGCGCGTGCTCGGTGCAAACCATGGCGACAGCGACCATGGCGTGCTGACCGATCGTCCTGGCCAGCTGACCAACGACTTCTTCGTCAACATTCTCGATATGGGGACGGCGTGGAAGGAAGTGGATGAGACCGGCGACGAACTGTACCTCGGGACCGATCGCGCCAGTGACGAACCGCGGTGGAAGGCGACCCGCACCGACCTGGTGTTCGGCTCCAATTCGCAGCTCCGCGCCCTCTCCGAAGTCTATGCCGCGGCGGATGCGAAGGAGAAGTTCGCGAAGGACTTCGTCGCAGCCTGGACCAAGGTGATGAATGCTGACCGCTTCGATCTGACTTACGCCTGATCGCAGCGCGACGAACGGGAAGGGGCCGCGGCATCCATGGGTGCCGCGGCCCTTGCCTGTGTTGGCACCCGTTACGGCAGCGGAACCGCCTGACCCTGGCCTCCGTTCAGCAGCGGATGGCAGATGATCCGCACAGCGTCGGCGACATTCTCGACCGGCTCGATGAACTGGCAGACAAGAAGGACGCAGTGTCGCTCGGTCAGACGATCGAGGCGTTCGGGAACCGGAGTTATGCGCCCTTCCTTGTCATCATCCCGCTGATCGACATTTCACCGGTCGGCTCGATACCCGGGCTTCCGACCCTGCTCGCCTTGGTGATCGTGCTGACGGCAGGGCAGATGCTGTTTGGCCGCAAGCACCTGTGGCTGCCCGGCTTTCTCTCCAACCGCTCGGTGAAGTCCGAGAAGGTGAAAAAGGCGGTGGAGAAGGTGCGTCCGGTCGGCCGATGGATGGATCGCTGGTTCCACGGCCGGCTGCCAGCGCTGACCAAGGGGCCGATGGTCCGGGTGGCGGCCGCCGCGATCCTCGTGCTGACGCTCGCCATCCCGCCGCTGGAGCTGCTGCCGCTCGCCACCACCGCCCCGATGGCGGCGATCGCCGCCTTCGGCATGGCCCTGCTGGTGAAGGACGGATTGCTGATGATCATCGCCTTTGCCGCGGCGGGCGCGGCACTGGCAGTCGCGGCAGGGTTGCTCAGCTCACGCGGCTAGAATCTGATCCACCCCGGTTGAAGCGCCTCCCCGGCTAAGGCCGGGGCCCAGCTGGGGAACGTCAGTAAGAGCAAGTTGCGCTTCGTTACTGCGACCTTCCCAACTGGGCCTCGGCCTCCAGGCCGCTCTGCATCAAGAGGAGTGGATCAAACTCTAGCAATGGTCACAGCCGCTGTCGGCTCCTGGGGAGGACCCTCTGCCCCTCAGCGTTTAGCCTTGGGCGCTTTCGCCGGTTTCGCGCCCGGAAGCGTGGCTGGCGCATCCAGCGAGGGCGGGGGGGCGACCGGCGCCGCCTGATAGGGCGGGGGATTGTCGGCGGCGATATAGGCGTGGAGGATGCGCGTGGGGTTTGCCGGCGGCTCGCCCTTCTCGATCGCATCGACATATTGCATGCCCTGAAGCACGCGGCCGAACACGGTATATTTCCCGTCCAGGCTGAGGCGCGGCATCAGCATGATGTAGAACTGGCTGTTGGCGCTGTTCTCGTCCTGCGCGCGGGCCGCGGCGACCGCGCCGCGCACGTGCGGGAGGTAATTGAATTCGGCCTTCACGTCCGGCAGGTCCGATCCGCCGGTGCCGTCACCCTGCGGATCGCCGCCCTGCGCCATGAAGCCGTCGATCACGCGGTGAAAGGTCAGGCCGTCGTAGAATTTGCGGCGCGTCAGGTTCTTGATCCGGCGCACCATGTCCGGCGCGACATCGGGGCGCAGCCAGATCGAAACGCGCCCGCCGCTCGACAGATCGAGCAGCCAGGTGTTTTCCAGATCGGTGGTCGGCGGCGGGGTGTAGCGCTGCTTGGAAGCGGTGGCGGTCGCCTGAATTTCAGGGGTTTTTTCCTGGGCCAAGGCCGGCCCCGCCAGCACTGCGGCCAGCATCGCGATCATTCCAACAAACCGCATCGTCTTCCCAACCAGATCGTTTGACCGGCGCCCTAGACCAGATCGCGCCTTGCGCCAAACTGAACTGCGGTGCCGGTCGCTTACCTGCGGGACAGGATCGCCGTGCCGCCGCCAGACCGCCGCCCGACCGTCGCCCGCCGCCGTCAGCGCCCGCGCCGGCCCGTCTCCGCCACGCGCGCGACCACTTCCTCACGCACCGCGGGTGACACGAACTTGCCGATCTCGCCGCCGAAAATGGCGATTTCCTTGACGAGCCGGCTGGCGATCGGCTGCAGTGCGACGTCTGCCATCAGAAAGACCGTCTCGATCCGGTCATTCAGCTGCTGGTTCATGCCGGCCATCTGATATTCATATTCGAAATCCGCCACGGCGCGCAGGCCGCGCACAATGACGCTGGCACCCTCGCGCTCGGCAAAGTCCATCAGCAGCAGGTCAAAGCTGACCACGTCGATATTCGCATCCAGACTGGCGCATTCGCGGCGCACCATCATCATGCGTTCTTCCAGGCTGAACATCGGGCTTTTGGACGGATTGGTCGTCACGCCGATCACCAGCCGATCGACCAGCTTCGCGCCGCGGCGGATGATGTCCATGTGCCCGCGCGTGATCGGGTCGAAAGTGCCTGGATAAACGCCGATGCGAGAGGTCATGCTCAATGGTCCCTTTGCAGCACGAAGCGGGCGATGTCGCGGAGCAGATCCGCCTCGGGCCCGTAGTGGCGAAGATGCGCGATGGCCTGGTCGACCAGCAGCCGGCAGCGTTCGCGCGCCGGTTCCACGCCGAGCAGGGAGACAAAGGTCTCCTTGCCGGCGCCCGCGTCCTTGCGCAGCTTCTTGCCCGCCAGCGCCTCGTCCCCTTCCACGTCGAGCAGGTCGTCGACGATCTGGAAGGCGAGGCCGATGTCCCGGGCATAGCCGCGCAGGTGCGTCCGCCCCTCGGGCGGGAGGCGACCTAGGATCGCCCCGGCTTCCACCGCCGCCATGATCAGCGCGCCGGTCTTCATCGCCTGAAGCCGGGTAACGGTGGTGAGGTCGAAACTGGCGCGCTCCGCCTCCAGGTCCATCATCTGGCCGCCCGCCATGCCGGACGGCCCGGCAGCGCGGGCGAGATCGAGCACCAGCTCCGCGCGGACGAACGGATCGGCATGGGTAGCCGGATCGGCCAGCACTTCGAACGCGAGCGCATGGAGGCAATCACCCGCCAGGATCGCGGTCGCCTCGCCGAACGCCTTGTGAACGGTCGGGCGACCACGGCGCAGATCGTCATCGTCCATCGCCGGCAAATCATCGTGGATCAGCGAATAGACGTGGATCGCCTCCAGCGCGATCGCCACGCGGCCGGCGCAATCCATGTCGCAGTTGAACAGCCGTGCGGTGGCAAAGACCAGGAGCGGCCGCAGCCGCTTGCCGCCGTCGATCGCCGCATGACGCATCGCGCGATACAGATCGGCGCGCGGATCGTCCGGCACGGTCAGGAGTGCGTCGAACCGGGCGTCGATCTCGCGCGCGGTATCGGCCAGCTCCGTGGCAAGCGCAGGGGAGGGGTTCATCCGGCTGTGAAGGGCGTGGTGGTGGCCCGGCCCTCGGCATCCAGCCGGATCGCCTCGATCCGCGCCTGGGCGGCGTCCAGCCGCTCCGCGCAGCGTGCGCGCAGCGCGTTGCCGCGTTCGTAAAGCTCGATTGCGTCCTGCAGCGGGGTTTCCCCGGACTCGAGACGTGCGACGATCGACTCGAGCTCCTTCAGCGCGGCCTCGAACGTCATGCTCTCCACGGGATTGTCCATGGCCGCGCTATGGGCCACGCCACGGCCAAGGGTCAAGGATACGCTCCTGCCGGCAACGGTTTGATGCGGCCGAACCGCGGCTGTGGCGTCAGTTTGCGGGCGCTGTCGCTGCGCTGTTCCGGCCGGATCAGCGCACCAGGCGCTGCGCCGTCCAGGTCACGAGGATGGAAGCGCTGGCAAGGCCGAGGTCGACAGCCGCCTGAAACCGCGCCGGCGAGGCATCGCGGCTGTCGTGCGTCAGGATCTGCACATTGGCGCTGGGCGGATCCACGGTGGCAAGCGCCGCCAGTGACAGGGCGCCGACGGCGAGGGCGATCTGGCGACGGTTGTGCATGGCGGGCACGCTATCGCACCGGCGAATCGCGTGCAATCCGGCACAACCCTGATCAGGCGCCCTCTGCCTGCCGCCGCGCCGGAGAAGTCCGGAACGGCGGCAGGCTTGTCCGGTTGCGGCGATCAGTTGGCCGGCGTCGCCCCAGTGTTGACGGGCGCCGCATTCCGGTAGCGATCGAACCAGGCAAGGATCGCGCTCGCCTTTGCCGCCGATTGCGAGGGGCGGCTGGTGAAGCCGCCATGGCTGGCACCCGGCACCTTGACGAGCGCGGTGGGCACGTTGGCAATCTGGAGCGCGGCGTAATATTGTTCGCTCTCGCTGACGGGCGTGCGATAATCCTCGCTGCC
>NZ_LSKH01000273.1:0-15066 GCF_001557395.1 Sphingomonas sp. CCH5-D11
CCGCCACTGCCGACCAGATCTCAAGCCCGGTGCGTTGCCGCAGATGGGCTGCCCGCTGCGGCGACGCCTTATGTAGTTGAAGCGCGTGCAATCCCCCGGCCTGAACGGCGCGCTCGACCGCTGCATCGTCGGGGTCGACAAAGACGCCGACCCGCCGAACCCGGGCGGGGATGCGCGCGGCAAGCGCCGCCGCCGAGTCGAAGCTCAAGTTGCGGGGGGAGGGCGGGAAGAAGACTAGGCCGATATGCGTCGCGCCGCCCGCTATGACGGCGTCGACGGTTGCCTGGGTGCTCAGCCCGCAAATTTTCACGTCGGTCATCAAAGCAATCTCACTCGGGGCAGGCCTCGTGTTCCGCAACGCGCATGCCACTGCTGCAAGACACCGCCCGCGCCCCCGGATCAGAGCGTCGCGCCAATCGCGCGTGCGGCAACGTCGGGATCGTCCGCTTGGGTGATTGGCCGGCCGATCACCAGCACGGACGCGCCCCGATCGAGTGCCTGACGGGGCGTGACGATCCTCTTCTGGTCGCCTGCCGCGCCATCCGCCGGTCGGACGCCGGGTACGACGAAGAAGCCCTTCGGCCAGTTCCGATGCGCCGCCTCCACCTCTTCGCCCGAACAGACGATCCCGTCGACACCCGATCGCTGGGCGAGTTCGGTCAGCCGTAGGACATGGTCATGTGCCCGGCCCTGAACGCCGGTCGCCGCCAGATCATTGTCATCCAGGCTGGTCAGCATGGTGACGGCGACCACCTTGGTGCCCGAAGGGGCGGCCGCCTTGGCATCTTCCAGCATGGCTTGTCCGCCCGAGGCATGAACGGTGAGGATCGCCGGCTCCAGCCCGCCAAGCGCCTGGATGGCCTTTGCCACCGTGTTCGGGATGTCGTGCAGCTTCAGGTCAAGGAAGATCGGGAGCCCAATCTGGCTCATGTCCCGCACCCCTTGCGCGCCGTTCGCCACGAAGAATTCAAGGCCGAGCTTCAGGCCGCCCACATGGTGCCGGACGCGCGCGGCCATTGCCTTTGCACGCTCCAGATCCGGCGTATCGATGGCGACGAAGATGCGGTTGGACATGCGTCAGGCGACCTCTGGGGAAACGGCAACGGGTGAAATCGGCGCTGGGTGTGGCGCCGGGGCATTCGCGGGCACGGGCGCTGGTGACGCCACATCCCGGGCGCGGAGATCGGCCGCCATGCGCTCCGCCGCGGCGAGTCGCTGGCGCAGGCGCCATCGAACGGCGCGCTGGTAAAGAAGCGTCGGTAGAAATCCCGCCAGAAACGTCACCAGCAGCAGGATCGGCAGGTTAACCTCGGCAACCAGATTGCCGAACAAGGATATGGGTACCCATTTCCAGTTGCCGAAGGTGAAGAGTGCGGCGGCAAAGGCGATCAACGCCCAGAACAGGATTTTCAGGAACTGCATGAACAAGGCTCCGGCATGCCGGCGACGCTATTACGGTGCGCGGGCTTTGGCCAGCCTCAGCCGATCTCGGCGCGCAATGAAGCGATCAGCGCGCTCACAGTCGACAGCCGCGATTCCTCCTCGTCCAGAATGGCGTGGAATGCCCGCCGTTTCGCTGCGGCCACCATGCCCGCCTTCAACCGAGTGTCCAGCGGTAGCGCCGAAATGATGATGTCGATCATGCGCTCTGCACCGTGGAGGCGCCCCCAAAGATAGTCGTTCTCTCGATAGGCGCGGCTGAAAAAAGCGCCGAAATTGCTGAACTGGATGCCCTTCAGCGTTGCTTCAGCGCCGCCCTGCCGAATGGCAACGCAATCATCCGGGGCGATGCGGTCGATCTTCACCGGATCAAATTCGTCCACGCCGGCGCCTTGCAACAGCGGCAGGGTCGCCAGATCGACATAGGGAAAGCCGAGATAGTGGAGGAGCAAGGTCCGGCGCGGGGCTCGCGGCAATCCGGCCAGCGCAGCCGCCATCCGCTCGTCCGTCTCGCCATCGATGCGCGTAAGCGCGAGCGATCCGGCAAGCTCGTCGAGCAGCCCGCTTGCGTCGCTCTTCAGCGATCGCACCTTGCCGCGCAGGGATCGATGCGGCTCCGGTAGCTTGCGGGCGATATAGGCGGCCAGAGAATCGTAGATCGCCTGGCGCACAGGCAGCAGCACGGCCTCGTCATGATCGGGCTCAAGCTCGCCCAGCCGCCGAGCGAGCAGGCGGAGGCGCCTGATCCGAAATCCAATGTCGAAGGTGCGCAGGAAATCGATCGAGGCCGCGCTTGAGGCATCGGATGGGCTGGCCTCGTCATACCCGCGCGCAAGCAAGGCAGCCTCGATGCGGTCGCGGATCTTTGCCCAGCGCTGCGGCCCGGGCTCGCCACCGGCCGCATGGAGCAGCGCGGTGATCGTCTCGATCACACCGGCAATCTTCAGGTGAGCATAAGCGGCGTAGCTGAACCCGGCGCGCTCCGCCGCCGCCATCTGGGCGCGCCGCCGCCATCCCGACAGACGAGCCGGCGTCGGGCGATCGAGAAAGAAGGTGCGCCCGAACAGGGCCTCCACCTCAGCTTCAATCGCCGGCCGAACCGCATCGGTGATCGCGCGCATCCGTTCGATCCGGCGCGAACGCGCTTCAAGTGCCTCCAGATTGTCTCGAATGGGCTGCTTGCGGGGAAGCTCGCTGATCGCTCCCAGGATGGTCTGGAAGAAGCCCGGTTGCCCATCATTGCCGCGGGTCAGCCGAAACTTCATGCCCGGCGACGGATCGATGTAAACGAACCGCCGATCGACCTCGCGCCGCGCCGGCCGCTCGTCCAGCGCGTCGATGGCAGGGCGGAACGGCGCATTGGCCAGCACCGACCCGTCGATCAAATGCGCCTTCTCGGCGGCGTTCGCCGCCACATGGCGCGGCAGGGTGCGCTGAAGAAACGCGCGTCGGCCCGGCCATTGCGCAGCGCGTCCGTCGAGCACCGCATCCAGTTCAGCGACGCTGAATGCCGGAAAGGCGCCGGGAAAGCTCGAGGTCGCCCGGGCAGCAAAGGTCAGTTCGGGCGAGGCGGCGAGGGTCTCGCACTCTCTGCCATGATCGGTGAAGGACAGGATCAGCCGGTGCTCGGTCTCCATCACCTCCGCGGGCGAATGAAGCTGCAGGCGTTCGGGATGGCCGGTGAAGTCGGTAACGGTGACGAAAAGGTCAAGCGGCTGCCCCTCCGGCAGCAGGCGCGGGCCGCGTGGCGCTGCGGCCATGGCGTCGAACGCGTCCAGCAGCATGGCGGTGAACCCGGGTCCATCAAACGGCGGTTCGAACCAGCGCGATCGCACGAAGTGTGAAAGCTTCGCCTGCACCTCGTCGCGTGTATCGTCGTCCAGCGCCTCCAGCTTGTCGGCGCTCCTTCCCGCCGCCATCCAGGCCAGCGGAAGCGCCCACGCTTTGGAGAAGCGCGTGGCGGGGGCGGTGCCAGGCGCGATCAACGCCTCGACGTCCGCCTTCTCGAGCCAGAGGTCGGTGAGCGGGTCCAGCGACTGCCCCGCACTCAGCGCCTGCGCCAGGAAGATGCCGTTGATGCCGCCCGCGCTGGCGCCGGCGATGATATCCGGGAGCACGCGCAGCCTGGTGCCGGTCTCGCGCGTGATCTCGTCCATTAGTTCGGCGTAAACGGCCGCGCTGCCGGTCAGCACCTCTCCCGCGTGGCTGGCCCGGCTGGCCCGCGCCACATGCCAGATCTCCTTGGTGATGCCATGCATGTATACGGCAAGGCTGATGCCGCCATAGCATACCAGCGCCAGGCGCAGCTCGGTCTCGCGGATCATGCAGGGCGCAGATCGGCCCAGATGGGCAAGTGATCACTGGCTTTGCGGGCAGCGGCGCTTTGATGAACGCCGCATTCCACGATCGTCAGCTGTTCGGAAACCATGATCCGGTCCAGCCTGCCAACCGGCCGCCTGGCGTGGAAGCTCGGCCCCGTCTCGGCAAAGGCGAAGTCGCGCGAAAAGTCGCGCAGGCACCCCGCAGCCCGCGTCCATTCGTTCAGGTCGCCCATCATCACCGTCGGGCGCTGGTGCGTGCTGGCCGAGACATGGGCGAGAATGGCTGCCGCCTGCCGCCGGCGCCACAGGCCGGACAGGTCCAGGTGCATGCCGATGACCCTGAGGATCGTCGCGCCGATGCGAACATCCGCCATCACGGCGCCGCGAGGCTCCAGCGCGGGGAGGTGGATCAACTCGCAATCGACGATCTGGCTGTCCTTTCGGACAAGCAGCGCATTGCCATGCCAGCCCATGGAATTGACGCGCACGCCAAAGGTGACGGGCTTCCAGTCGCTGTGCTCTTCCAGCAGATGGGGCGTGATCACGGCTGCGCGGGCGCCAAAGCGGCGATCGGCCTCCTGCAACGCGATCACGTCTGCGTTCACTTCACGCAGCACCTCCAGAATGCGTTCGGGATTGCGACGGCGATCGGTGCCGATCGCCTTGCGCATGTTGTAGCTCGCGACACGGATCATTGCGGTGGTGAAACGCCCTATTCGCCGGCTGGTTGCCGCCACTTTGTCGCGCGGCGGTCGCAACGGCGATGCGCCTAACCGCATTCCGGCGCAATGGCTGGGCGTCAGGAGTCGGCGGCAAGGGAGGCGCATCATGTTATCGGAAGCTGTGTTCGTTTTCCCGCTGGTCGGGCTGGCGCTGCTCTCCGCGCGCGCCGCGCGGCGTGATCCCGATCGGCGTGCCCGGCAAGAGGCGGTGTGGCGAGACATGATCCGCGCGGCCGGCCATCCGAATAGGTGATATCCGGCATTTTCAGCCGAGGGCCAGCAAGTTACAGGCGCGCTGATGCTGTTCGATTATCTATTCGGCGCGCAGTCCGGCTGGCGTATCGAGGCAAAGATCCGTGCGCGCCGCGTGCTGGGTGAGCAGGTCGATGATCCGCTGGGCTATGTCGACAAGCGGATTGCACGCACACGCCTCGCCTCGTTCGAACGCAGGCGCTGGCGCCACATCCGCAAGCTGGTGGTGCGCTACATGGCGGAAGAAACGCGCCGGATCGGTCCACGAGAGCGGCGAAGCAGGTGACGCCGGGAGCCGGCAAAGGAAACGCACTGGCCCTGTGCATGGGGTCGTGAGGCGGCCGTGAACTTTCCTTCCAGGCCTGCCGATATCTGCAAAAATACGAGCTTCTACTGATGCACTGAACACCGCCTGAGGCAGAGAATGGGCAGGTGTCCTATCGTCGCCCGGATTGGAAACTTTTCGGCTTCTGCCTGGCGGGAGCAACTGCCGGCCTGTTGCTGACGAACGCGGCCGGCGCGCAAACGGCGGAGCCGGACGGCCGAATATTGTTCCTGGGCTGGACGGAGAACAGAGAGCATTCGGTATGGCTCTCGGGCACCGAGCCGGGCGAGTTCTTCGTCGTGTTTCCCGAAACGGGCGAACATGTGGATAGCTGGACGCAACCCGACACCGGATTGCACCTGACCATCTCCCCGATCGTCCGCGAATATGGCGGGACCCACAATCTTTCGCGCACATCCGGACAGAGTTTGCCGAATACGACATCTTCCTCGACTCCGCCGATCAGCGGCCGGGCGGCTTGAACTTCCCCAATCAATGGGATCCCCCCGATCGCGACCTTCCCGATACGCTGACCCCGGGCGTCCGGCCCAATCCCGATACGCTCACGCCGGAGGTGCGGCCCAACCCCGGTACGTTGACGCCGGCAGTGCGGCCGAACCCAGATACGCTCACGCCGGAGGTGCGGCCGAACCCCGACACGCTGACTCCCGAGGTGCGGCCCAATCCAGATACGTTGACGCCTGGCTTACGGCCGATCCCCGACACGTTGACGCCTGAGGTGCGGCCGAACCCCGGAACACTGACGCCAGAGATTCGCCCCGATCCCGGCACACTGACGCCGGCCGTACGTCCTGATCCGGGAACGCTGACGCCAGAGGTGCGGCCCGATCCGGGAACACTGACGCCAGAGGTCCGTCCTGATCCCGGAACGCTCACGCCGGAGGTGCGGCCTGATCCGGGAACGCTGACCCCCGAGGTTAGGCCAGACCCGGGAACACTGACGCCAGGGGTGCGTCCCGATCCAGATACGCTCACTCCGCAAGTGCGACCCGACCCCGGGGCACTGACCCCGGAGCTGCGTCCCGATCCGGGGACGCTGACACCAGAGGTGCGGCCTGATCCGGGAACGCTGACCCCGGAGGTTCGCCCAATCCGGGAACACTGACGCCAGGGGTGCGTCCCGATCCTGGCACGCTGACGCCGGAGGTGCGGCCCGATACGGGAACCCTGACGCCGGAGGTGCGGCCTGATCCGGGAACACTGACTCCGGAACTGCGTCCCGATCCTGGCACGCTAACGCCAGAGGTGCGTCCTGATCCCGACGCGCTCACCCCTGAGATGCGTCCAGACCCCGACACGCTCACGCCCGAGGTGCGACCGGATCCGGGAGCTCTCACGCCGCAGGTGCGACCCGATCCCGGCACGCTCACGCCAGAACTGCGACCAGATCCGGACACGCTGACGCCAGAGGTTCATCCCGACCCTGACCCACTCATTCCGGGGCTGCGACCGACGCCCGGCGCGCTCACGCCCGGCTCGCGCCCGGAGCGTCATCTTCCGCGCGACGTTCGCCTGAGGCCTGACGATCCCCGCCCCATGCTGATGACCGCGGAGCAGCTTTGCGAGGCCGGGCGCAAGGGCTGGCTCAGGGTCGATCCGAAGCTGGTCGAACAGGCCTGCGCCGTCGTCGCGGACGCGCGGCGGCGGTGGACGGCGTGGGGCGAAGCATCGTTCACGTCGCTTGAAGACAAGAGATCTGGCAGCGTGATGAAGGCCGTTTCGTCGCTCTACAGCGTCGGACTCGATCGCTTGTTTGACAATCAGACGGTTGCCGGACTGGCGATCCAGTTTGGCAATTCGGAGCACTCATCCTTCCGCGGTGCCATCCCTCAGAAAGCCGAGTTCCTCGTGCTCAAGCCCTATATGGTTCACAGGATTGCAGGTTCAGACGTCATATTGGATGCAAGCCTGAGCTTCAGTTTCGCCGAATATGAGCGGCACTTGCTGATGCTGTCGGGAAAGCATGACAGCTTCTCCCTCGCCGGAACATTGGGCGTCAGTACGCAGCGTCCACTCGGCGCCGGCCTGCTGCTTCGACCGCGTCTCGCGCTCAGCTATGCACGCTTCTGGCACGATCCCTTCAGATTGCAGGGCAATGCCGCCGGCATCGACCTACGGGTCGAGCAACCGGCGAGCCGTCTCGATTATGGCGCCTTCGCCGCATCCTTGGAGATCAGCCGCCCGATCCGGGCGCGCGATGTAATCGTCACCCCCTTTGTCGAAGGCGGAATGGACTTTGCTGTCCTCCGCCCGAACGAAGGCCGCATTCTGCGTCCCGATCTCAACCTGGTCTCGACACGCTCGGTGATCGGCTCGGTGCGGTTCGGTGCACGGATGCAGGTGCGCCGCAGCGTCGCGCTGGTCGGCTCGGGTGAATATTACGGGATTGGCTCTGGCGGGCTCTCCAGCTGGCGATCGCGCGCCAGTCTGTCCTTCCGCTTCTGACTTGAGCTGCCATCGCGGGTTGCTTCTGCCAGTCGGCTGTTTCCTCGACGGGGGTGTTCTGCGGCGGGGGCGGATGAAGGCACTGCGGATGTTCGGGGTTATCCCCGATACTGGCTCGCCGGCTGACGAAACATTCTCCACCCGCCCTTCTAGCGGAGAGTCGCACATGCCTAAGAAGCCGAACATCCTGGTCATCTGGGGAGACGACATCGGATGGCAGAACGTCAGCGCCTATGGCCTTGGTACCATGGGATATACGACGCCGAATATCGACTCGATCGGATATGACGGCATCCGCTTCACCGATCATTACGCGCAGCCATCTTGTACTGCGGGTCGCGCCTCCTTCATCACCGGCCAATATCCGATCCGTTCGGGCATGGTGACGGTGGGCCAGCCGGGCGATCCGCTCGGCCTGCAACCGGCATCGCCCTGTCTCGCCGAAGTGCTGAAGGCAGCCGGCTATCGCACCGGCCATTTCGGCAAATCGCATCTGGGCGACCGCAACGAGCATTTGCCGACCAATCATGGGTTCGACGAGTTCTTCGGCAACCTCTATCACCTGAACGTCTCGGAAGAGGATCAGCAGCGCGACTATCAGGCGTTCGCCAAGGCCTATGCCGGCAGCCTGGAGGAGTATGAGAAGAAGTTCGGCGCACGCGGTGTGCTGCATTGCTGGGCGACGGACGAGGACGATCCGACCGAAGATCCGCGCTTCGGGCGCGTCGGCAAGCAGAAGATCGTCGACACCGGCCCGCTGCACCAGGACCGCATGCAGGAAGTGGACGAGAAGGAGTTCATCCCGCCCGCGCTCGACTTCATGCAGCGCGCGAAGGAGGCGGATGAGCCCTTCTTCGTCTGGCTCAACACCAGCCGCATGCATCTCTACACCCGCCTCAACGACAAATGGCGCTACGCCGCCGAGAGATACACGTCCGAGGCAGACCTTCACGGCTCGGGCATGTTGCAGCACGATCACGATATCGGCCTCGTGCTCGATTGGCTAAGGGAGAACGGGCTCGAGGAAGATACCATCGTCTGGTATTCGACCGATAACGGGCCCGAGCATTCATCCTGGCCGCATGGCGCGACGACGCCATGGCGTGGCGAGAAGATGACCACCTACGAAGGCGGCGTCCGGGTCATCTCCATGCTGAAATGGCCGGGCGTGATCGCCCCGATGCAGCTGAAGAACGGCATCCAATGCCATCAGGACATGTTCACCACCCTGGCCGTTGCGGCCGGCGTGGAGGATGTGAACGAAAAGGTGCTGGCGGAGAAGCAGCAATATATCGATGGCATCGACAACCTTTCCTACTGGAAAGGCGAAGCGGCAGATTCCGCGCGTGACCATCTGTTCTTTTACAATGAATCCAAGCTCGCGGCGCTGCGGATGGGGCCATGGAAGTGGCATTTCTCCACGACGGAGGATTATTACGGGACCATCACGGGCCGGTCGAAGCCGCTCGTCTTCAACATCCGCATGGATCCCTTCGAAAGCTACGACAATTCGGACAGCTATGGTCACCTGATCCAGAAAGTGTCGTGGCAGACCGGCCCCTTGGGCGAGCTCATGAAGGAGCATCTGTCGACCCTCGCCAAATATCCCCCGGTGCAAGGCGGCAAGAGCTTCGACATGTCCAACGTGGTCGAACAGTTCATGAGCAAGGGCCACGATTAGAACAGATGCTCGATGGCGGCACGTCGCTCCCACCGCCATCGATTGTCTTCTGCCGGGCGAATGTCCGCTCTGTGATTTCGGTAAGAAGGAATGGCCAAGATGACGGCAAGCAAGCATCGTGAGCTTAATCGCTACGTCCTGCCCATTCCGGAGCGCGTGCCCCCGCACGATACGCCGATGAACGCGAAGGAGGCCGACCGTCCCCGCCCGAAGGAGTTCCTGCGTCCGCCGGAGGGCGCGCCCAACATCCTGATCGTCCTGATCGACGACATGGGTTTCGGCGCCAGCAGCGCTTATGGCGGACCGTGTGAGATGCCGACGGCGGAGAAGGTGGCGAGCCGCGGGCTCAAGTTCACCCGCTTTCACACCACGGCGCTCTGTTCGCCCTCGCGTCAGGCGATGCTGTGCGGTCGCAATCACCACACGGTGAACATGGGTGGCATCACCGAAGTCGCCACCGCCATGCCCGGCAACACCGGCCTGCGCCCCGACACCTGCGCAACGTTGGCGCAGATCCTCAAGCTGAACGGCTACAACACCGGCGCCTTTGGCAAGATGCATCAGACGCCGACATGGGAGACGAGTCCGTCAGGCCCGTTCGACCATTGGCCGATCGGGGATGGCTTCGAGAAATTCTATGGCTTCCTCGGCGGCGACACCAATCAATATGCGCCGCCCCTGGTGGACGGCGTCACCGCGATTGATCCGCCGAAGACTGTGGAAGAGGGCTATCACCTGACCGAGGATCTGGTGGATCAGGTCATCAAATGGACCGGTTCGCTCCAGACCTTCACGCCCGACAAGCCGTGGTTCACCTACCTGTCCTTTGGCGCCACCCATGCGCCGCATCACGTGCCGAAAGACTGGATCGACCGGTACAAGGGCAAGTTCGATCACGGTTACACCAGGCAGCGCGAAATCACGTTTGAGCGGCAGAAGGAGCTTGGCGTCATTCCGAAGGATGCAGAGCTTACCGCGCCGACCGAATGGCTCCCTTCCTGGGATGAACTGACTGACGATGACCGAAAGGTGTCCTGCCGCCTCGCGGAGACCTACGCGGCCTTCGCGTCGCATACCGATCACCACGTCGGACGCCTGCTGGACACGCTGGAGGCGCGCGGCGTGCTAGAGAATACGCTGGTCATCTACATTCTGGGTGACAACGGCTCCTCAGCGGAGGCGGGGCCCTATGGCACGTTCAACGAGATGGCCTTCCAGAACAGCATCCCGATGACGACCGCCGACATCCTGCCCCGGCTGGACGAGATCGGCGGGCCGAACGCCTTCAATCACTTTCCGTCCGGCTGGGCGCACGCCATGAATGCGTCCTACCAGTGGAGCAAGATCGTGGCCTCGCATTGGGGCGGCACCCGGGTCGGCATGACGATCAGCTGGCCCAAGCGCATCAGGGGGGCAGGGGAGCTACGCGGCCAGTTCCACCACCTCATCGATGTCGCGCCCACTGTCCTGGAACTCGCCGGCATTCCTGAACCGGATTTCGTGAACGGTATCCAGCAGCGTCCTATGGAAGGCACCAGCATGGTGTATCTGTTTGACGAGCCGGAGGCCGAGGACCGGCACACCACGCAATATTTCGAGATCGGCTGCAATCGCGGGATCTATCACGAAGGCTGGACCGCGGTGACGATGCACCGCCTGCCATGGCCCGACAAGCGCGAGGAGGTCGGCCCGATCGAGGAGGATCCGTGGGAGCTTTACGGCCCTGACGATTGGACCCAGGCGCACAACATCGCCGACAAGGATCCAGCGATGCTGCGCAAGCTGCAGGACCGCTTTCTGATCGAGGCCGCCAAGTATAACGTCCTCCCGCTCGATCCGCGCCAACGTGAACGATTTGATGCGCGCGTGGCAGGAAGGCCGGATCTGCTGAATGGTCGGACATCCATGACCTTTCAGTCCGGCATGACCCGGATGAACGAGAATACCGTTCCCAATGTGAAGAACACCGACTTTACCGTGACCGCGGCGGTGCGCCTTGGATCAGGTCCAGCGAACGGCGCGATCGTGGCGCAGGGCGGCAAGTTCGGCGGGTGGAGCTTCTACTTGAAGGATGGCGTGCCGGCCTATGCCCACAATTGGGTCGGTCTTGAAACGTTCGTCGTGAAGGGATCCGGGCCGGTGCCGGCGGAGACGAAGGAACTGGTTCTTCAGTTCGCCTACGACGGCGGCGGATCGGGCAAGGGCGGCACCGTTACCTTCCTTGCCGATGGCCGCGACATCGGCTCCGGCCGCGTGGAGAAAACGGTACCGGCCTTGTTCTCCTTCGATGACTTCATGGACATCGGCCAGGATAATGGTGAGCCGGTCGTCGAGGATTACGGTCCGAACGGTGCCACGTTCACCGGGGAGATCGACTCCGTGACGATCGACGTGAGCGGCGAAGCTCATCACGACCATGATCAGGTGATCAAGGCGAAATACGCCCGTCAGTGAGCGGGACGATGTTGGATGTGATCGGCCGCCATGTGTCAGGCCCAGCCGCCGGTCGCCACCTGGTGCTGCACGATCACTGCGGATCGAGCGGCCGGCAGAAGCGGTATGTCTCTACCTCCCTGCCGGGTACCATCTTCTGCAGGCGATCATCCCAGCGCTGAAAGGATATGCGGCGAAAGGATTGCGCGCCGACCCGCTCGTATTCGACCGTCTCGATCGGATCGCCGTCCTCATCGCTGTTGAAGCGTTCGGCGATGCTGAATTTGCCTGGCGCTTTCTCGACACTGCGCACGAACGACGTGCTTTGGTCCGCTTCCCAGTGGTGATAGCCCTCACTGAAGAACTCGACCAGGCCGCCGGAATCGGCGCTGCAACTGCTCGCACTGGTGTAGATCCCAACCGGAAAGGGGAAAAGACCAGACGGCGGTGCTTGGCTCCGTCCCGCTCCGGCCTGAGCGGCAGGCGAAGAGCGAGTGGCAGACCCGTGGGGCAGGACATCGAAGCGGCCGTCCTGCCAACCCCAACGGGTTCCGCCGTCAGGAGCCTCTTTGTTTACCAAGAGAAGGGTTCGTCCGCCCGTTCGTTCAATGGCCGCGTCATGAGCAACGACATCGGTCCGGGGGTAAAAGCCCGCACCGCGCGATATGAGGATGGTGTGATTGCATCCTCGTGATCCGCAGCTCCCCGACGATGCATTGCCGTTGGAGCAGGTCAGCTCGCGGTCGCTGAGGATATAGTCGGGGCGTCCATCGCCATTGAAATCTGCCCGCGACAGATAGCCAGGGCGTACCGCCAGCCGCCCGCCCTCGGACCTGCACGTCGCAACGGCTTCGGCGATGACCTGCTGTATCTCACGCGGCAGCACAGTTCGTGCTGTCTGGGCCGGGGCAGCACTGGCCAGTGCGCTGGCACACGCAACGCCGCAGATCAGGGGCAGTGGGAGGTTCAGTATCACGACACCCTCCATGTGTTCGCGATAGAAGCGTGAGTAATGCGATGATCTTACGATAGCACGAGCCCGCCTGTGCTGCCGTACCGCGAAGGAGGTACCCTCCTTGCGAACTTGCCTGGCGCAGCAAGGCTGAGTCGATCAGCCGATATTCGTCATCGTCGATACGCGAACGACCGGTCAGGTGGATCCACTATTCAGTCCGGAACGGAGCGAGCCCGGCGCTGTCATCAGCCATTCTGTGGGCCGAAGGCGACGAACTTGTAACGGGAACAGCGTTTCCATGCTTCCGCACCCATCTCGACAGAGATGTCGAACCTGGAGAGTGGGCGGGCAAGCCTGTCCCGAAAGGTCTGGTGCCGGTTGCAGGCTTCTAACTGAATGTTCGCGGTTGCTCGCTATCGTTCGTCATGCCCTTGGCGTTCTTGAAACATTCCTGTTTTGCGTTTCGCATTTGTTCATTGACGTTCGCCAGCAACCGGCCCACGGTGAGGGAACGAACAGGGGAGCCAGGTGGGCCAGCTAACAGCTTTGTCGGTCAGGAGCGCCAAGCCGGGACGGCATGCAGACGGAGGCGGCCTCTACCTGCTTGTGAAGCCAACCGGGGGCAAGTCATGGCTGCTCCGCGTGCAGGTGGATGGCAAGCGGCGTGACATTGGACTTGGCGCGGTGGACACATCGTCGCGCGCTACCGGCAAGGGCGAAGCGTCGCCGATCGCTATTCCCATCCTGCACAAACGTATCCTCACGCTCGCTGAGGCACGGGAGAAAGCCGGCATCCTGCGCGACGCTGCCAAGGCCGGACTAGATCCTGTGGCAGAGCGTGACCGGGACCGGCGATCGATACCAACCTTCCGCGAGGCTGCGAAGCTGGCGCACGAGGCGCTGCAGGGCGGGTGGAGCGAACGAGCAGCGCAGACCTTCATCAACTCGCTTGAGAACCACGCATTCGAGAAAATTGGCGACATCCGAGTGGACAAGATCACTGCCGCCGACATCACGGGTGTGCTGGCGCCGATCTGGACGACGAAGCTCGATATGTCCCGCAAGGTGCGCCAGCGAACCTGCCGCAGCAATCAGCCTTGTCCGCGCGCCACCGCAGAGGCTGCACGTGACGCGCTGGTGCGCCTTGTCGGCATGCCGGTCGGCAGATCGCGGGAAGGGCACGTGCTGGTAACGGGACCGGCGCTTACCTGCCGCTCGCTGGGGAACGGCAAAGGCGCCAGGACGGCGGCGTGGTGCGCTTCACCGCGGGTGGGTGACTTGTCCTGCGCGATGGTGGCGACCGGGACGGTCCTGAAGTGGCAGCGGTATTGGAGGGGGCATCGGTGCTAGGATCAGCGGCGCGCAATTATGTACGACATCGCGCTTTGCGAGCTACTCACCTGAGTTGATGCACGGTCCGGCACTCTCACGTATTGGTTAGTCAAACAGCGTCGTGCTGTCAGAGGCGCCTGTTACCTTAGGGGACTGGAGCGACCGTGCGCGAACGGGACGAGCCTTCCACACTAACGCTCGCGTGGGAACGTGCCGCGCTTGAGCAAGACGGATTCGTCGTATTTGATCAGCTATTCACGCCCGAGGAGTTGCGTGAAGTGGAACAGATTGCTGATCGGCTTTTGAGTAGCAGTTCACGCTCCAATCACGACCCTCCTTTTCGGCGCTTCTTAAGAGATATGGCGCCGAAGGAAGCCTCTGAGGCCGGGGTGCTTGATGGTGTATACCGACAGCCTGAGCTGGAATATGCCGGCTGCCTAGCGCCGGAGCTGCTTACAACAGGCGTCTTTCGCAAATGCAGCCAAATGGCGAAAGCGCTTGGCGGCTCTATATCTCGACGGTTCGATCACCTGATCTACAAGTTGCCCGATAGCCGAACGGCGACCCCATGGCACCAAGACATAGCCTATGCGAAAGCCAAGCTAAATCTCGATACCAAAGCTCTACATTTCTGGATTCCCTTGCAGGATGCCACAACCGAAAACGGCTGCATGCATTTCGAACGCGGCAGCCATCGCACCCCTGTCCGCAGGCACGGTCAGTATGATCGAAGAACGGGAGGGAAGGGGTTTCAAGCAGCAGAGCCAGAGCTGGCGGATGCGGTATCCTGCCCGGTGCAGCGTGGCGGCTTGACCATTCACACGCCGCGGACGCTCCACTATGCGGGCCCGAATACGACCGGCGAGACACGCAAGGTCTGGATAATTCAGTTCGCACGACTCGGCGCGGCGCGTCTTAAAGTTAAGCAGCTGCTCGGTGAGGCTCCCGGGCCCTTGCTTGAATAGCCTGACCATCTGGACTCACGACCGGTTCAACGGACACAACCGCGGCGAACGCTTCGTGGGGTGGGCAGCTAGGCTGAATTGTCGTGGAGATGCTTGACCTATGACCCCGGCCATGCGGGAGACGCTCGTATCTGTCGCTGCTGTTATGCCGCCGGGACGCGATCCATGGTGGAT
>NZ_LSKH01000274.1:0-18595 GCF_001557395.1 Sphingomonas sp. CCH5-D11
GGTGGGGAGCGCCAGTCGCGCCCCTGGCGGCCCCGCCCCGCCGTCTGCTGTTCGGCCCGCAGCCAGGTGCCTTCTTCCTCACCCTGCGTGGCTAGGGCGAGGAGATCGGCGTTGGTGGAGCCGGTTTCGGCGACCGTCAGGATGCGCGTCAGGGCGGCGGCCCTCAGAACAAGGCTTGCGCCGCCGCCATCGTCCATCCGCCGAGCAGCGGAATGGCGAGATATCCGAGCGGCGACACCGCGACGGCAGCCACGGCGATCAGCCCGCCTTCGAGCTTGTCGCCCTCACCAAAGGTGCCGGTCGGCTCGTCGAAGTACATCGTCTTCACGACGCGCAGGTAATAATAGGCACCGATCACACTGGCCGCGATGCCGACCACGGCGAGCGGGAAGAGGCCGGCACGGACCGCCGCATCGAACACCGCGAACTTCGCCCAGAAGCCGAACAGCGGCGGGATGCCCGCGAGGCTGAACATGAAAATCGCCAGCGCCGCCGCGAGGCCGGGGCGCGTGCGCGACAGGCCGGCCAGCGCGCTGATCGTCTCCACCGGCGTGCCGTGCGCATCGCGCATCTGGAGCACGACCAGGAAAGAGCCGAGCGTCATGACGACATAGATCGCCATATAGGTCAGCACCGCGGCGATGCCTTCGGGCGTGCCGGCGGCAAGGCCGATCAGCGCGAAACCGACGTTGTTGATCGACGAATAGGCCAGCAGGCGCTTGATGTTCGACTGCCCGATCGCAGCGACCGCGCCGAAGATGATCGAGGCGAGCGCCGCGAAGATCACGATCTGGCGCCACTGCACCTCCGCCGGGCCCATCGCCTCGATTGCGACACGGGCGGCGAGGCCCATGGCGGCGACCTTCGGCGCGGAGGCGAAGAAGGCGGTGACCGGCGTCGGCGCGCCTTCGTAGACGTCCGGCGTCCACATGTGGAACGGCACGGCGCTGATCTTGAAGGCGATGCCGGCGAACACGAAGACGAGGCCAAACATCAGGCCGATCGACTTCGCCTCCCCGCTCAGCGGTGCCGCGGCATAGGCGCCGGCGACCTCGTAGAACATGGTCGAGCCGGTGAAGCCATAAACGAGGCTGATGCCGTATAGCAGGATGCCGCTGGCGAGCGCGCCGAGCACGAAGTACTTGAGCCCCGCCTCGGCCGAGCGCTGATCCTGCCGCATGAAGCTGGCGAGAACATAAGCGGCAAGGCTCTGCAGCTCGAGGCCGACGTACAGCGTCAGCAGATCCCCGGCGGATACCATGATGCCCATGCCGATGGCGGAGAGCAGGATCAGCACCGGATATTCCGGGCGCAGATCGTCCCCTGCGGTGCGCGCGAAGAAGGTCGGCGCGAGCAGGATGGCGACCGCGGCGGCGACGTAGATGAGTACCTTGGAGAAGCCCGCAAAGGCGTCGGCGCGGTACATGCCGTCAAAGGCGGACAGGCCGCTCGTGGCCGGGCCGATCAGCGCCAGGCAGGCACCGGCGAGGACCGCGACGGCGGCCCAGGAGACCGCGCGCGTCGAGGACGGCCCGCCCCAAGCGGCGACCAGCATCAGCGCCAGCGCACCCAGCGCCAGCACGATTTCGGGAAGGGTCATCGCGACCTGCGATGCGTAGTCCATCAGTGCGCCTCCCCATGGGCGTCAGTATTGGGCGCGGAATGTCCCTCGGCGTGGGCGGCGGGCACGATTCCCGTGCCGGGCGTCGGGCGCGAGTCCCCGGCCGGCTGGGCACGCTCGATCCGGGCGAGCAGCCGCTCCGTATCGGCGCGCATCGGCGCGATGAAGCTTTCCGGATAGACGCCCATCCACATCACCACCGCAGCGATCGGCGCCAGCAGCCACAATTCACGGCGCGACAGATCGGGCATGGCGCGAACCTCGTCCGACTTGATCTCACCCCACACCACGCGGCGGTACAGGTACAGCATGTACGCCGCGCCGAGGATGATGCCGGTCGTGCACAGCAGCGCGATGGTGGTCGACACCTGGTACGTGCCCATCAGCGCCAGAAGCTCACCCGGGAAATTGCTGGTGCCCGGCAGGCCGATCGAGGCCATGGTGAACAAGAGGAACAGGATGGCGTAGCGCGGCATGTTGTTCGCAAGGCCGCCGTAGCGGGCGATCTCACGGGTGTGCAGGCGATCGTAGATCACGCCGACGCACAGGAACAGCGCGCCCGAGACGAGGCCATGGCCGAGCATCACCAGCATCGCGCCCTCGATGCCCTGCGCGTTGAAGGCGAACAGGCCGATGGTCACGATCGCCATGTGCGCGACGGACGAATAAGCGATCAGCTTCTTCATGTCCGACTGCACCAGCGCGACGAGGCTGGTGTAGATCACCGCCACCGCGCTGAGGCCGAACACCAGCCACACCAGCGACGACGAGGCTTCCGGGAACATCGGCAGGCTGAAGCGCAGGAAGCCGTAACCGCCGAGCTTCAGCAGCACGCCCGCCAGGATCACCGAACCGGCGGTCGGCGCCTGCACGTGCGCGTCGGGCAGCCAGGTGTGGACCGGCCACATCGGCATCTTCACCGCAAAGGAGGCGAAGAAGGCGAGCCAGAGCCAGGTCTGCACGTCGGCCGGGAAGTCATAGTTCATCAGCGCCGGAATCGACGTCGTGTCCGCCGTGATGCTCATGTAGAGCATCGCGATGAACATCAGCAGCGAGCCGAGCAGCGTGTAGAGGAAGAACTTGTACGACGCGTAGATGCGGTTCGCCCCGCCCCAAATGCCGATGATCAGGAACATCGGAATGAGGCCGGCTTCGAAGAAGATGTAGAACAGGAAGATGTCCTGCGCGGCAAAGGTGCCGATCATCAGCACTTCGGTGAGCAGGAACGCCGCCATATATTCCGGCACGCGCTTCTCGATCGCCTGCCACGACGCGCCGATGCAGATCGGCATCAGGAAGACGCTGAGCGCGATCAGCAGCAGGGCGTAGCCGTCGATGCCCAGCGCCCAGGCGAAGCGGCCAAACACGGGCGCATATTCGACGAACTGCCACTGCGCGCCGCCCACGTCGAAGCTGAGCCACAGGATCACGCCAAGTGCGAGATCGGCCAGCGTTGCGGCGAGCGCGAGCCAGCGGGCGCTGCTTGCGGACAGGAAGAGGCAGGCGACCGCGGCAATGGCCGGGATCGCGAGCATCACGGAAAGGATCGGGAAGGATGTCACGACTTAACGTCCGTTCGCCCTGAGCTTGTCGACAGGCAGGAAGCCTGCGGATGAAACACGGGCTTCGACATGCTCAGCCCGAACGGTGTGGAGATGGCGCCGGTCATCCTGCGATGACCCACGTGGCCGCGGCGGTGAGGCCGATCAGCATCACGAACGCATAGGTATAGACATAGCCCGTCTGGATCCGCCCGGCGACGCGGCTGGACAGCGCCACCACCCATGCCGAGCCGTTCGGCCCGAAGCGGTCGATCGTGCCCTCGTCGCCCTTGTGCCACAGCAAACGACCGATCGCGAAGGCGGGGCGGACGAAGAGCAGATGATAGAGCTCATCGAAATACCATTTGTGCGCCACGAAATCGTACAGGACGTCGAACGTCGTGGTGAAGCGCTTGGGCAGATCGGTGCGCCAGATGTAGGCCATCCAGGCCCCCACCAGGCCGATGATCATCACGATCGTCGCGGCGAGCTTCACCAGCAGCGGAACTGCATGCATTTCGTGCATCAGATGTTCGTTGAAGAACAGGCTGCCGCGCCAGAACGTTTCGCCCGCCTCCGGCTCGATGAACCAGTGATGGAAGACGAAGCCGGCGAACACCGCGCCCAGCGACAGCACGATCAGCGGGATCAGCATCACGGCCGGGCTTTCGTGCGGGTGGTAACCCGCCGTGCCGGTCGGCACTTCATCCGCATCTGCGCCATGGGCGTGCGGCGAATGGCCGGCATCCTCATGCGCCATCCCGCCATGCGCCTCTGCGGCATGATCGTCCGCGTCATGCACGGGATCATGATGATGCGCATCATGAACGGCGTGCTGGATATGCTCCGACCCGGCCCAGCGCGGCTTGCCCCAGAAGGTGAGGAACATCAGGCGCCAGGAATAGAAGCTGGTCAGCAGTGCCGCGAAGGTACCGACCCAGAAGGCGCCCTGCCCGCGGCCCGATGCCCAGGCCACTTCAAGGATCGCGTCCTTGGAATGATAGCCGGCGAAACCGCCAACGCCATAGATGCCGACACCCGTGATCGCCAACGTGCCGAGCAGCATCGCCCAGAAGGTGATCGGGATATGCTTCCGAAGGCCGCCGTAGAAGCGCATGTCCTGCTCGTGGTGCATCGCATGGATGACCGAACCGGCACCCAGGAACAGCAATGCCTTGAAGAAGGCGTGCGTGAACAGGTGGAACATCGCCGCGCCATAAGCGCCGACGCCGGCGGCGAAGAACATGTAGCCGAGCTGCGAACAGGTCGAATAAGCGATCACGCGCTTAATGTCGGTCTGCGTCGTGCCGATCGTCGCGGCGAACAGGCAGGTCGCGGCACCGATGCCGGTGACGACCATCAGCGCGGTCTGCGACGTTTCGAACATCGGCGACAGGCGGCACACCATGAAGACGCCCGCGGTGACCATCGTCGCCGCGTGGATCAGCGCCGACACAGGGGTCGGGCCCTCCATCGCATCCGGCAGCCAGGTGTGCAGGCCGAGCTGCGCCGACTTGCCCATCGCCCCGACGAACAGAAGCAGGCACAGCACCGTCATCGTATCGAAGCGGTAGCCGAGGAAACCAATGGTCGAGCCGGCCATGCCGGGCGCGGCCTCAAGGATCGCCGGGATCGAGACGGTGTCGAACACCAGATACGTGCCGAAGATGCCGAGCATGAAGCCGAGATCGCCGACGCGGTTGACGACGAACGCCTTGATCGCGGCCGCCTGCGCGCTCGGCTTCTTGAACCAGAAACCGATCAGCAGGTAGCTCGCGAGGCCGACGCCCTCCCAGCCGAAGAACATCTGGATCAGGTTGTCGGCCGTCACCAGCATCAGCATCGCGAAGGTGAACAGCGACAGATAGGCGAAGAAGCGCGGCTGATCCGGGTCCTCGCTCATATAGCCCCAGCTATAGAGGTGGACGAGTGCCGACACGCTGGTGATCACCACCAGCATGACGGCGGTCAGCGCATCGACGCGCAGCGACCAGGATGCGTCGAACGTGCCCGAGGTGAGGAAGTGCAGCACCGGCGTGACGCTTGCTTCAAGCCCGCCGGTCATGAAGCCGATGAAGATCGGCCACGACAGGGCGCACGACACGAACAGCGCACCGGTGGTGATGCCCTTGGCAACGGTGCCGGGGATCGACTTGTTGGCGAAGCCGGCGACGATCGCTGCCAGCAGCGGCAGGAAAACGATGAGAAGAATGGAGTTCACTTCGCCTCACCCACCATCGTCATTCCCGCGAAGGCGGGAATCCATACGCGCAACGTCGCGGCTCCTTCGACACGGTAGAGGTTATGGATCCCCGCCTGCGCGGGGATGACGGTCGCGAAAGGCACCGGCATCACCCCTTCATCCGGCTGGGATCGTCAACCGAGATCGAGCCCCGGCCGCGGAAGAAGATGACGAGGATCGCAAGCCCGATCGCCGCCTCGCCGGCGGCGACGGTCAGCACGAACATCGCGAACACCTGGCCGACGAGATCGTTCAGCGCCGCGCTGAACGCGACGAGATTGATGTTCACCGCGAGCAGGATCAGCTCGATTGCCATTAGGATGACGATGATGTTCTTCCGGTTGAGGAAGATGCCGAGCACGCCCATCGTGAACAGCAGCGCCGCCACGACGAGATAGTGGATGAGCCCGATCGACCCGTTCACAGCTGCACCCCCTGTCCGATTTCCGGCCGCATGTTGCGCGTCGCATCCTGCGGCCGGCGCGCGACCTGGGCCGCGATATTCTGCGGGCGGACGCCCTGCCGCTGACGATGGGTCAGCACGATCGCACCGATCATCGCCACCAGCAGCACGAGGCCCGCGCCTTCGAACACGAACAGGTAGCGCGTGTAGAGCAGGTTGCCGATCGCCTGGATGTTCGGGATGGTCGGATCAACCGGCGCACCGCGGCGCGCGAGATCCACACCGCCCGCGCTCCATGCGCCGACCGCGATCAGGATCTCCGCGACCAGCGCCACCGCCAGCACCAGCCCGATACCGAAATAGCGCACGAAGCCGGCGCGCAGCTCCGCAAAGTCGATGTCGAGCATCATGACGACGAACAGGAACAGCACCGCGACCGCACCGACATAGACGATGACGAGGAGCATCGCGATGAACTCGGCACCGACCAGCACCATGAGCCCGGCGGCGTTGAAGAACGCCAGGATCAGCCAAAGCACGCTGTGCACCGGATTGCGCGAGCCGATCGTCATCGCGCCGGAAACCAGCACGACGATCGCGAAAATGTAGAAGGCGATGGCCTGGATCATGCCGCCACCCCGGGAAAGTGTTGAATCATCGCGCGCCGCCTATCGGTATGCCGCATCGGCGGCAAGGTTCGCCGCAATGGCGCTTTCCCAGCGGTCGCCGTTATCCAGCAGCTTGGCCTTGTCGTAGAGCAGCTCCTCGCGCGTCTCGGTCGCGAACTCATAGTTCGGGCTTTCGACGATCGCGTCCACCGGGCAAGCTTCCTGGCAGAGGCCGCAATAGATGCACTTCGTCATGTCGATATCGTAGCGCGTGGTGCGGCGGCTGCCGTCCTCACGCGGTTCGGCCTCGATCGTGATCGCCTGTGCCGGGCACACCGCCTCGCACAGCTTGCACGCGATGCAGCGTTCCTCGCCATTGGGATAGCGGCGCAGCGCATGCTCGCCGCGGAAGCGCGGCGACACGGGATTGCGCTCGAACGGATAGTTGATCGTCGCCTTGGGCTTGAAGAAATACTTCAAGGTCAAAGCGTGCGCCTTCACGAATTCCCAAAGGGTGAAGGCCTTGATCGTGGAAGCGATACCCATATCAGATCCCAACCCGGTTCAGCATCAGAACGCCGGACACGAGGAATACCCAGAACAACGAGACCGGGAGGAAAACCTTCCAGCCCAGCCGCATCAGCTGGTCGTAGCGATACCGCGGGACGGTCGCCTTCACCCAGCTGAAGCAGAAGAAGAAGAACAGGATCTTGGCGAACAGCCAGATGATCCCCGGCACGTAATAGAGCGGCGCCCAATCGATCGGCGGCAGGTAGCCACCCCAGAAGAGCGTCGCGTTGAGCGTGCACATCAGGATGACGTTGGCATATTCGCCGAGCCAGTAGAGCGCGAAGCTCATCGACGAATATTCGGTCTGGTAACCGGCGACGAGCTCCGATTCCGCCTCGGTCAGGTCGAACGGTGCGCGCTGAGTCTCGGCGAGTGACGAGATGAAGAACATCACCGCCATCGGGAACAGCAGCGGATTGAGGAAGAAGCCGTTGATCGGCGTGTTCAGCACGCCGCGCTGCGCCTCGACGATCGAGGTGAGGTTGAACGAGCCCGCCCACATCACGATCGAGATCAGGATGAAGCCGATCGCGACTTCGTAGCTGACCATCTGCGCCGCGGCGCGGATCGCCGAGAAGAACGGATATTTGGAGTTCGACGACCAGCCGGCGAGGATGATGCCGTACACGCCGAGCGACGAGGCCGCGAGGACGTAGAGCAGACCGACGTTGATGTCGGCGAGCACCACGCCAATGTCGAACGGCACCACCGCCCAGACGATCAGCGCCACCGTGAAGGTGATGATCGGCGCGAGCAGGAACAGGCCGCGGTTCGCCGCCGCGGGGACGATCGTCTCCTGCAGGAAAACCTTCAGGCCGTCCGCAAACGACTGAAGCAGGCCGAACGGACCGACGACATTGGGGCCGCGACGCAGCGCCATCGCCGCCCAGATCTTGCGATCGGCGTAGATGATCATCGCCACCGCCAGCATCAGCGGCAGCGCGATGACGAGGATGCCGATCAGCGTGGAAAGGAACCACGCCCAGCCATAGGGCAGACCAACGGTGGTGTTGAAAAAGGCGGTCATTCCGCGGCCTCCGCGAAGGTTTCGCCGTGGACCAGTTCGGCCGAGCAGCGCTGCATCGTCGGCGAGGCGCGGCAGATCGCGTTCGTCAGGTAGAAGTCCTTAATCGGATAGCCTTCCAGCACGCCCTCAGCGCGCGTGTCGAGCGACGGCGGGTTCCAGGCGTAGGTCACCAGGCCCTCGTTCGCGAGATCGGGGCAATCGAGCGCCATGGCGGCGCGCAATTCCTCCAACGTGTCGAACGGCAGCACAGTGCCGAGCCGCTCCGACAGCGCGCGCAGGATCGTCCAGTCCTCACGCGCGTCACCCGGCGGGAAAACCGCGCGATTGCCACGCTGCACGCGGCCCTCGAGGTTCACGTAAGTGCCCGACTTTTCGGCATAGCTCGCACCCGGCAGCACCACATCGGCCGCGGCGGCGCCCTTGTCGCCATGGTGGCCGATATAGACTTTGAAGCCGGCGAACTTGGTGAAGTCCGCTTCGTCGGCGCCGAGGAAGAAGGCGAGCTTCGCGTCCTTAAGCGCTGAAATACCATCCTTCTGCGCATAGCCGAGCATCAGCCCACCCATGCGAGCGGCGGAGAAGTGGACGACGTTATAGCCGTTCCAGCCATTGCGCACGAGGTTCAGCGACTTGGCGAGCTCCAGCGTGGCACCATGCGCACCCCTGAGCGCCGCGCCGCCGACGATCACCGCCGGACGCTCCGCCTTGCCGAACGCTTCGGTCAGCGCCTCCGGCAGATTGCCGAGCACGGCCAGGTCGTTACCGAGCCATTCCACCTTGTAGGTCAGCTCGGTCTCGGGCCCGATCGCCCACACCTTCGCACCGCGCTTGATCGCCTTGCGGATGCGCGTGTTGACGAGGCTCGCCTCCCAGCGGAGGTTGGTACCGACCAGCAGGATCGCGTCCGCGCGCTCGATGCCCGCGATGGTGGAGTTGAAGTTCACCGCCGCAAGGCTCGACGTGTCATAGGCCATGCCGGTCTGGCGGCCTTCGAGCAGCGACGAGCCCATCGACTTCAGGAGCGCCTTGGCCGCGAACATCGTCTCGCAATCGACGATGTCGCCCGCGACGGCAGCGACGCTGTCACCGGCGGTCTTCGCCACGTCGGCGATAACGGCGAACGCCTCGTCCCAGGTGGCGGGCACGAGCTTGCCGTCGCGGCGCACATAGGGGCGATCGAGGCGGCGGCGGACCAGGCCGTCGACGGCGTGACGCGTCTTGTCGGTCGCCCACTCCTCGTTGACGTCCTCGTTGATGCGCGGAAGCGCGCGCAGCACTTGGCGCCCGCGGCTGTCGAGGCGGATGTTCGTGCCGACCGCGTCCATCACGTCGATGGTGAGCGTCTTCTTCAGCTCCCAAGGCCGCGCCTCGAACGAATAAGGCTTGGAGGTGAGCGCGCCGACCGGGCACAGATCCACGACGTTGCCCGACAGTTCGCTCGTCACCGCCTCTTCGAGGTAGGAGGTGATCTGCATGTTCTCGCCGCGATAGATCGCGCCGATCTCCTCGACGCCCGCGACTTCCTCGGCGAAGCGGATGCATCGCGTGCACTGGATGCACCGCGTCATCACCGTCTTCACGATCGGGCCCATGTACTTTTCGGTTACGGCGCGCTTGTTCTCGCCGAAGCGCGAATGGCCGCGGCCATAAGCCACCGACTGGTCCTGCAGATCGCACTCGCCGCCTTGATCGCAGATCGGGCAATCGAGCGGGTGGTTGATCAGCAGGAATTCCATGATGCCCTCACGGGCATGCTTCACCATCGGCGAGGTGGTGAAGACTTCCTGATTGTCCGCCGCCGGCAGCGCGCAGGATGCCTGCGGCTTGGGCGGCCCCGGCTTCACCTCGACCAGGCACATGCGGCAATTGCCGGCGATCGACAGCCGCTCGTGATAACAGAAACGCGGGATTTCCTTGCCAGCCGCCTCGCACGCCTGGAGCACAGTGGCTCCGGCGGGCACCTCGACCTCGATCCCGTCTACCTTAAGCTTGGGCATTGTTACGTCCAGTGGATTGGCCCGCAGTGACGGCGCTCGTCACGCGGCGATACAGCGCGCCGGCGACCAGCGAGCGGACATGGAACGGCTTGATCGACAGCTTCACATCCTGCGGCACGCAGGCCTGGAGCGCCGGTCCGAGCGCCTGGAAATGCTGCAACTCCTCCGGTGTCTCCGGCTGAGCGCGCAGCATCTGCGCGGCGAGATCTGGGCGGGCGCGGACCGCGCAGTCGATCACGCCGTGATGCATGGAAGCATTCGGAGACAACACCACGCGGACCGGCGTGGTTGGAGGCACCGTCGCCGCCTTCGCCAGCAAAGCGCCGCCGTTCTCCGTGAGCAGCGCCTCAGCAATGGCACCTTCGACAGCCACCGGATCCAGCGTCGCCGAACGCGATCCGCTCAGGCAGGTAATCATCGATTGGCGGAACGCGTTCATCGATTTGCGCTCGGCCGGATCAGTGCTGCTCGCCAGAACATAGCGCTGCGCAGCCCCGCGGTTCAGACGCAGCGCGCACTGCGCCATTTGACGGCTGCGATCGGTCTGCGTCATCATCTGCGTCGAACGGCCGAACGTGCCCGGCGGCGTCTGCGCAGCCAGGGGCACGGCCAATGCCGCCGTTGCCATCGCAACAGGGACGCAGATGCGGTTCACTCGGCCGCTTCCTGCATCGGCACCAGCGTGCCGCCCTTACGTTCCGTGATCCGCCGTTCCAGCTCGGGGCGGAAGTGGCGGATGAGGCCCTGGATCGGCCAGGCGGCGGCGTCGCCAAGTGCGCAGATCGAATGGCCTTCGACCTGCTTCGTCACCTGCTGGAGCATGTCGATCTCGCCGATCTCGGCGTCGCCGGTGCGCAGCCGCTCCATCACGCGCCACATCCACCCGGTGCCCTCGCGGCACGGCGTGCATTGGCCGCAGCTCTCGTGCTTGTAGAAATACGAGATGCGGCTGATCGCGCGGACGACGTCGGTGGACTTGTCCATGACGATGATCGCCGCGGTGCCGAGGCCCGAGCCGACCGCCTTCAGGCCGTCGAAATCCATCGGCGCGTCCATGATCTCCTTCGCGGGCACCAGCGGCACCGACGAACCACCCGGGATCACCGCGAGCAGATTGTCCCAGCCGCCGCGAATGCCGCCGCAATGCTTCTCGATCAGCTCGCGGAACGGAATGCTCATCGCTTCCTCGACCACGCAGGGCTTTTCCACGTGCCCGCTGATCTGGAAGAGCTTGGTGCCGCGGTTGTTCTCCGCGCCGAAGCTGGCGAACCAGTCCGCGCCGCGCCGCAGGATCGTCGGCGCGACCGCGATGCTCTCGACGTTGTTGACGGTCGTCGGACAGCCGTAGAGGCCGGCACCGGCCGGGAATGGCGGCTTCAGGCGCGGCTGGCCCTTCTTGCCCTCCAGGCTCTCGATCATCGCGGTTTCTTCGCCGCAAATGTAGGCGCCGGCGCCGCGATGGACGAAGACGTCAAAGTCGTAGCCCGAGCCGCAGGCGTTCTTGCCGACCAGCCCGGCGTCATACGCCTCCTGCACCGCTGCGAAGAGCGTCTCCGCCTCGCGGATATATTCGCCGCGAATGTAGATGTAGGCAGCGCGGGCGCGCATCGCGAAACCGGCGACCAGCGCGCCCTCGATCAGCTTGTGCGGATCGTGGCGGATGATCTCGCGATCCTTGCACGAACCAGGCTCGGATTCGTCGGCGTTGATGACCAGGAAGCTCGGCCGTTCGGGGCTTGGCGTCTTGGGCATGAACGACCATTTCGTGCCGGTCGGGAAGCCTGCGCCACCACGGCCGCGCAGCCCCGAGGCCTTGATCACGTCAATGATCTTGTCCTGCCCCAGGTCGAGCAGCGCCTTGGTATTGTCCCAATCGCCGCGCTGACGGGCAGCCTGCAGCGTCCACGGCTGATAGCCGTAGAGATTGGTGAAGATGCGGTCCTTGTCCGTCAGGGACGTGATGACGCTCATGCGCTCGCTCCCACGGCAGGGGTGTTCCATTCGGAACGATAATCGTGATTCTCGTTCACCATCGCGGTGAGCGTGGTCGGGCCACCGAGCGGCTCCACCGTGTGGCGACCGGGCTCCTGCGTGCCCGCCTTGGGCTGCTCGCCACGCGCCAGCGCATCGAGGATCGCGAGGGTGCGATCGTAATCGAGATCCTCATAATTATCGTCGTTGATCTGGACCATCGGCGCCGAGGCGCAATTGCCCATGCATTCCACCTCGGTCAGCGTGAACAGGCCATCGGGCGTGGTCTTGCCCTTGGTCAGGCCACGGTTCTTGCACGCCGCCAGCACATCATCCGACCCACGCAGCATGCACGGCGTCGTCCCGCAGACCTGCACGTGATAGCGGCCCACCGGCGCGAGGTTGAACATCGTGTAGAAAGTCGCGACCTCGTACACGCGCATGTACGGCACGCCGATCTCGCGCGCGACGAACTCGATCACGGGCACGGGCAGCCACCCCTGCGTCTGCGTCTCCGCACCAACCTGGCGCTGCGCCAGATCAAGCAGCGGGATCGACGCGGACTGCTCACGGCCGGCCGGATAGCGCGCAAGAATCGCGTTGCGCTTCTCGCGGCTGTCGTCAGTCCACTGGAAATTGCCCCAGCGGGCGCGGGTTTCGGCCTCGTCAGGGATCTGGGGTGCGTCAGCCATCAGCGGTCACATTCACCAAAAACGATATCCATCGCGCCGAGAATGGCGGTGGTGTCCGCGAGCATGTGGCCGCGGCTCATGAAGTCCATTGCCTGCAGATGGCTGAAGGCGGTCGGGCGGATCTTGCAGCGGTACGGCTTGTTCGTGCCGTCCGACACGAGGAACACGCCGAACTCGCCCTTGGGGCTTTCCGTCGCGACATACACTTCGCCCGCGGGCACGTGATAGCCCTCGGTATACAGCTTGAAGTGATGGATCAGCGCTTCCATCGACTGCTTCATCTCGGCGCGCTTGGGCGGCACCACCTTGCGGTCGAGCGAGGCGATCGGGCCTTCCGGCATTTCGGCGAGGCACTGCTTCATGATCCGCGCCGACTGGCGGACCTCCTCGACGCGCACCATGAAGCGATCATAGCAATCGCCGCGCGTGCCGACCGGGATCTCGAAATCCATCCGGTCGTACACGTCGTACGGCTGCTGCTTGCGCAGATCCCAGGGGATGCCGGCCGCACGGATCATCGGGCCGGAGAAGCCCCAGCGGATCGCATCGTCGCGACTGACCACGGCGATGTCGACGTTGCGCTGCTTGAAGATGCGGTTGTCGGCGACGAGGCTGATCGCATCCTCGAACAGGCGCGGCAGGCGCGTGTCCAGCCACTCGGCGATATCGGTCAGCAGCTTCAGCGGCACGTCCTGGTGGACGCCGCCCGGCCGGAAGTAATTGTGGTGCATGCGCGCGCCGGTCGCGCGCTCGAGGAAGCCGTAGCAATCCTCGCGAATCTCGAACAGCCACAGGTTCGGCGTCATCGCGCCAACGTCCATGACGTGCGAGCCCAGGTTCAGCATGTGGTTCGAGATGCGCGTCAGCTCGGCGAAGAACACGCGAAGGTATTGCGCACGCAGCGGTACTTCGAGATCGAGCAGCTTCTCGATCGCCAGCACGAAGCTGTGCTCCATGCACGCCGGCGAGCAGTAATCGAGGCGATCGAAATAGGGGATCGCCTGCGCATAGGTCTTGTATTCGATCAGCTTCTCGGTGCCGCGATGGAGCAGGCCGACGTGCGGATCGATCCGCTCGACGATCTCGCCATCCAGCTCCATGACGAGCCGGAGCACGCCGTGCGCGGCGGGGTGCTGCGGGCCGAAGTTGATCGTGTAATTCTGGATCGCGACATCGCCTTCGGTGTCGTGCGCGCCGTCCAGCGCGCCGACCGTCTTGGCGACGGCCGGATCGACCTGCGGATCCACGGTGTCGATTACGGGAGTTCCGGTCATTGGTTCTGCCCTCCCTTGCCGGGCACGACATCAGGGTCGGCGGGCTTCGGGTTAGCGTCGGACGACGGCTTGCCGGCGCCCGTCTCAGAGGTGCTGGTTGCATCCTCCTTGGCGTAGGGCTGGCTTGGCGCGTCGGCCGGCTTCTTGTCCGACTGTGCGTCGTCGGCCTTCTGGATCTTGTCGGCGTTGAGCGGCGTGGGCGCGCCCTTCGCCTGCGGCAGCGCAGCGCCCTTCTCGTCGCCCGGCAGCACGTATTCCGCGCCTTCCCACGGGCTGGTGAAGTCAAAGGTGCGGAAATCCTGCGCCAGCTTCACCGGCTCGTACACCACACGCTTCGCTTCTTCCGAATAGCGCAGCTCGACATAGCCGGTCAGCGGGAAGTCCTTGCGCTGCGGATGGCCTCGGAAGCCATAGTCCGTCAGGATGCGGCGCAGGTCCTGGTTGCCGGAGAACAGCACGCCGTACATGTCGTACACTTCGCGCTCATACCAGCCGGCGACCGGCCACATGTCGGTGACCGACGGCACCGGCGTATCCTCGCTGGCGGCGACATGGACGTGCAGGCGATGGTTGCGGGTCAGCGACAGGAGGCAATAGACCACCTCGAACCGCTCTACCCCGCGATCGGGATAGTCGACGCCCGCGATATCCATCAGCTGCTGATATTCGAGGCCAGGCGTGTCGCGCAGCGCGGTCAGCGCCGCGATCAGGTGATCGCGATGGACGTGGAGCTGGATCTCACCGACATGCGCAAAGGCATCGACCAGCCCCTGCGGAATGGCCGCGCGCGCCGCGTCGAGCGTCGCGTCGTTGAGCTCATAGGCCCAGCGGGGTGCCGGCGCCCTCACCGTTCGATGCTCCCCGAGCGGCGGATCTTCCGCTGCAGTTGCATGATCCCGTACAGCAATGCCTCAGCGGTCGGCGGACAGCCCGGGACATAGATGTCCACCGGCACCACGCGATCGCAGCCGCGCACGACGGAATAGCTGTAGTGATAATAGCCGCCGCCGTTTGCGCACGAGCCCATCGAGATGACGTATTTCGGCTCGGACATCTGATCGTACACGCGGCGCAGCGCGGGAGCCATCTTGTTGCAGAGCGTGCCCGCCACGATCATCACGTCCGACTGGCGCGGGGAGGCGCGCGGCGCGGCGCCGAAACGCTCCAGATCATAGCGCGGCATGTTGACGTGGATCATTTCCACCGCGCAGCAGGCGAGACCGAACGTCATCCACCACAATGAGCCGGTGCGGGCCCATTGGAACAGCTCCTCCGTCGAGGTGACAAGGAAGCCCTTGTCGGTCAACTCGCCGTTCAGGTCGTTGAAGAAGCCCTGATCGGGCTGGATGATGCTCGACGCAATGGCGTCGCGCTGGAGTTCGACGGGGCCGGAGTGCATGGTCATTCCCAATCCAGTGCGCCCTTCTTCCAGGCGTAAACGAGCCCGAGCGCCAATTCACCAATGAAGATCATCATGCTGATCCAGGCGGTCCAGCCGAGATCGAACACGCTGACTGCCCACGGATATAGGAAGGCGGCCTCGAGATCGAAGATGATGAACAGGATCGCAACCAGATAGAATCGCACATCGAACTGCGCGCGGCTGTCTTCGAACGCGGGGAAACCGCATTCATATTCGCTCAGCTTTTCCACCGTCGGCTTGTGCGAACCGGTCAGGCGCGACACGGCCATGGGTAGAAATACGAATGCCGACGACAGAACCAGCGCGACCGCCAGGAACATCAGAATCGGCAGATATTGCGACAGGTCGACCATGACGCTCTCTCTGGGACTTCTCCCGCACGTGCGAACGGGATTTCGGGCGCCGCTTTAGGCCCGCTGAACCGAGGGGGCAAGGCATCGGACCCGTGAGAATCACTCGCAAGTTCACGGGGGTGGCCGGGGTTCCGGGCATCCGCTAGCAACCACGGCCATGACAGCGTTGAGCCAAGTTGAAGAACGCGCGGTCGCGGCTGCAAGCGCGTCGCCCATGCTCCTGCGCACGCGCACCTGGGCGGCAGTGAACAGCGGCACGGGCAACATCGCCGGGCTCGCCACGATGGCGGGGATGCTGGCGGACGCCTTCAGCGCGCTGCCCGGCGCGCTCCGGCTGGTGGAGCCGGTCGCGGCGGAGCGCGTGGCAGTCGACGGAACGGTGTCGGCGGTGACACACGGCCGTCACCTCCACCTGTCCGTCAGGCCCGATGCGGCGCGCCGCTTGCTCCTGACGGGCCATATGGACACGGTCTACCCGGCGGATCATCCATTCCAGGTGCTGACCGATCGGCCGGACGGGACGGTCAACGGCCCCGGCGTGGCGGATATGAAGGGCGGGCTTGCCGTCATGCTGGCGGCGCTGGAGGCCGTGGAGGCGGCCGGATGCCCGATCGGCTATGACGTGATCATCAATTCCGACGAGGAGACCGGCTCCTTCTCCTCCGCCGGGTTGATCGAAGACGCCGCCCGCGGGAAGATCGCCGCCCTCACCTATGAGCCAGCCCTGCCCGACGGCACCCTGGCCGGCGCGCGCGGGGGCACGGGCAATTTCTCGATCGTCGTGCGCGGACGCTCCGCCCATGCCGGGCGCAATCCGCAGGACGGGCGCAATGCCATCGTCGCCGCCGCCGCGCTGGCGCTGGCGCTGAACGCCGCCAAGAGCCCGCGCCTGTCGGTGAACCCGGCGCGGATCGACGGCGGCGGCCCGAACAATGTCGTGCCGGACCTCGCGGTGCTGCGCGTCAACTTCCGCCCCGCCGACGCTGCGGAGATCGCGCGCGCACGGGCAGCCATCGACGCCGCCGTGGCCGAGGTCGCGGCGGCGCACGATGTGCAGATAGAGGTGCATGGCAGCTTCAACCGGCCGCCCAAGCCGATCGACGCTGGCGCGGCACGGCTGTTCGGCCTGGTGCAAGCGGTGGGCACGGACCTGGGCGTGCCCATTACCTGGCGTGACACGGGCGGGGTATGCGACGGCAACAACATCGCCGCCGCCGGCACGCCGGTGATCGACACGATGGGCGTGCGTGGCGGCGCGATCCATTCAGCGGACGAATATCTGATCGTCGACAGCCTCGCCGAGCGCGCTGGACTGTCGGCCGTCACCATCCTGCGACTGGCGGAGAACGGCTTGTGACTTTCGTGGTTCGCGCGGCGCGCGACGAGGATCTGGCGCACCTTTACGAGATGGCGAAGCTGACCGGTGGCGGCTTCACCAACCTGCCGCCGGATCGCAGCGCGCTGCGCGCCAAGCTGGATCGCAGCCATGCCGCCTTCGGCCGCGACGAGCCTAGCGTCGAAGACGAGCTGTTCGTCCTGATCCTGGAGAATGTCGCCACGGGCGAGGTGCGCGGCACCTGCCAGATCTTCACGCAGGTCGGGCAGCGGCACCCCTTCTATAGCTATCGCATCAGCATGCTGACCCAGCACAGCCGCGAGCTGGACCGGACCTTTCGCGCCGAGATGCTGTCGCTGACCACCGATCTGGAAGGATCAAGCGAGGTGGGCGGCCTGTTCCTGCATCCGGGGGAGCGCGCAGGCGGGCTCGGCCTGCTGCTGGCGCGCAGCCGCTACCTGTTCATCAGGGCGCATCGCCAGCGGTTCGGCGAGCGCATCCTGGCTGAATTGCGCGGGGTGATCGACGAAGCGGGCGGATCCCCGTTCTGGGACGGGCTGGCCGGGCGCTTCTTCGGCATGAACTTCCAGGATGCCGACGCCTTCAATGCGATCCACGGTCATCAGTTCATCGCCGACCTGATGCCCAAGCATCCGATCTATACCGCCATGCTGTCCGAAACCGCGCGCGCGGCGATAGGCCTGCCCCATCCGTCGGGGCGGGCGGCGATGCGGATGCTGGAGAATGAAGGGTTCGCGTTCGAAAAATATATCGACATCTTCGATGGCGGCCCGACCATGACGGCGCGCATCGACGCGGTGCGATCGATCCGCGAAGCCCAGGAGGCGCGCGTTGGCGCGGTGGACCGGGATGGCGGTACCGAGGCACTGGTGGCGCACGGGCACCTTTCCGATTTCCGCTGCGCCTTCGGCAACGTGCGCGGCGACGGAGAAACGGTGGTGATCGATCCGGATTGCGCCCATGCGATCGGCGCGACCGACGCGTCGCGGGTGCTCCACGTGGCACGGATCTGATCGGCGAAGCCACGGCAAATCGGGACACGAAAGCCTTCATGATGCAGGAAATCAACTTCGACGGCATCGTCGGGCCCAGCCACAATTACGCCGGCCTCAGCCCCGGCAATCTGGCCGCCACCCGCAACGCCGGCGCCACGGCGCATCCGCGCGCCGCGGCCCTGCAGGGGATCGCCAAGATGCGCGCCAATCTGGCGCTGGGGCTGCCGCAAGGCATCCTGTTGCCGCACGCCCGCCCGGATCATGCCTGGCTCGCCGCGCTCCACCTGGATTACGCCGGCGCCCCTGAGCATTTGAAGGCGCGCGCCTTCTCCGCCTCGCCGATGTGGGCCGCCAATGCCGCCACCGTCTCGCCCGCGCCGGACACCGGGGACGGCCGCTGCCACCTCACCGTTGCGAACCTCGTCACCATGCCCCACCGCAGCCATGAATGGCCGGCGACGCTGGCGCAGTTGCGGCTGGCCTTCGCCAATCCGCATTTCGCGGTTCACCCGCCCGTACCC
>NZ_LSKH01000275.1:0-9502 GCF_001557395.1 Sphingomonas sp. CCH5-D11
GGTCCGCTTTCGGCGGCGTCAAGGGACGTACACAGCTCCCCGGCATGGTCGAGGACGCCATGAGAGGCGATATCGATCTGGCCCCGTTCGTTACCCACACCATGGGTTTGGAGGAGATCAACGAGGCGTTCGAACTGATGCACGAAGGCAAGTCGATCCGCACGGTTATCCACTACTGACCCGCCGATCCAATCCGACCCAGAACGCCTTCGTCGAGAGCTTCAACGGCCAACTGCGCGACGAATGCCTCAACGATACGCTGTTCACCTCGCTGGCTTACGCCGAGGCCGTGCTGGCTGCCTGGCGGCAGGACTACAACACCGTCAGGCCGGCCTCACAACTCGGCGGGTGTACCCACACCCAGATCGCCGGCCAACTTGGTCCGGCATGCCCCGGACCAAGTTGGCATGTCCTCAACCACCGGCCGTGAACCATGTGGACTCTACGTCTGAGCGGTAACAACGGGGAGCATGTGTGGACGACCCCTGCGGTGCAAGAGCTTTCGTGCGGCGATGAGCACCGGTCGGGTGCATCCATGTGTTCGGCCTGTTCGTGCAGCACCGCATGGCTGCTGGCCCTGATGAAGTCCGCGGATCGGATCCCTAATCACGTCATCGCGCTCGAAGCGCTCTGCTCCCCTGGGCTAGTTCGATCCCCGGTCTGACCGGTTTGTCATCACCACTCAGCTGCCCTTACACCATCCTGTCGCCCGCTTCAGCGGGCAACGAGGACGGCGGTCACGCGGCAACCGCCGCGTAGACCTCCTTGCGTGCCATCACCGCCCAGGCGATGCGCGCTGTCTTGTTGGCGAGCCCGACGGTCGCAATCTTCACTGGCTTGCGGTCGAGGAGCTGCGCGACCCATGGCTGGCGGGCGGCATCCTTGCGCGCCATGCGCATCACCGCGGTCGCACCAACCACCAGCAGCTTGCGGAGGTATCCGTCGCCCTGCTTGCTGATGCCGCCAAGCCGCTCCTTGCCACCCGAGCTATGGGCTCGAGGTGTGAGCCCGAGCCATGCAGCGAACTGCCGGCCCGAGCGGAACATCGATGCGTCGGGCACAGCCGCAGCGATAGCCGATGCGGTTATTGGACCGATCCCGGGGATGGTCGCCAGCCGGCGACTGGTGTCGTCAGCGCGGTGCCAGGCCAGTATCTGTGCCTCGAGCCGATCCACCTCGCTTGTCAGCGATCGTAGTTGAGCACCGATGGTATGCAGTGCCGACCGCGCATGTGCCGGCAGCTTCTCCTGCTCCTCGTGAAGAAGTTTCATCAGCGCCGTGACGCCGCCAGGCCCCTTGCTGGTGACAATGCCGTACTCCGACAGATGCGCTCGCAGGGCATTGATCAGCGCGGTTCGCTGTCGCACCAGCAGATCACGGGTTTTGTGGAGCATCAGCACCGCCTGCTGATCAACGCTCTTCACCGCCACGAACCTCATCGTCGGCCGGGTCACCGCTTCGCAGATCGCCTCAGCGTCAGCGGCGTCGGTCTTTCCGCGCTTCACATACGGCTTCACATAAGCCGGAGGCATAAGCCGGACATCATGGCCCAACGCCAGGAGCTCGCGCCCCCAATGATGCGCCGACGCGCACGCCTCCATCCCGACCAGGCACGGCGGCAACGATGAGAAGAACTTCAGCACCTCGCCGCGACGGAGCTGCCGACGGACCAACACCTTCCCATCAGCGCCGATCGCATGAACCTGAAACACGTTCTTCGCCAGATCGACACCGACGGTCACGACATCCTGCTGCATGGATCGACTCCTAGACGTGGCTCAACGACCACATCATTGCACAGCTACGCTGGTGCAGGGGTCGTCCACCCCATCACGTCATCAGCAGCAGCATCAAAAGCGGGATAAAACGCAAAAGACAGGCCATCCATTATGGCGGATGGCCTGTCGTGTTCTTCTGATTGAAGTCCAAAGCCGGCCCGTTCATTCCGAATGGCAGACGTATATCACCGTTCAGTCGAACGGCAGTTCAGGACTCCAACATCGTACCTCGAGAACGCGGGTGTATGAAGTCCCGGTATGCCGTTCAGCCAAGCCCGACGGAACGGTGTCGAGCACTCTGCTATTTAGCTGCCAGTAGGGTGAACTTATGGATCTGCGGCGGTTCGGAGAACAGCTCATCGGCCTTGTCCATAAGTGCGGCGGCAACCTTGCCGTCAAGATGCGCCTGCCGATCTTCCTCTGTGTCGAACGTATCGAAGATCGCGTACGCACCGGGGCCTTCCTGGATCGCATACCAAGTCAGGGTACCGGGTTCGGCTTGAACGAGCGGTAGCGCCGAGGTCAAGAAATCCGCGACTTCGCTCTCCTTTCCGGGCTTGGCCTTCAGTGGCACGTACAGCGCAAGTTTGGGCATGACCAACTCCTCAAGATAAATGACTAGGTATTAGTTGTCTAAATAACGAACGAGAGGGTGGAAACGTTGCCCAGCGGTCACGCGCTTCGGTATCGGGTTGCGTGGCCCCATCGATAGGGTTCGCGTTCGGCATGGAATGGGCTCCTTTCCGGAAGGCTCGCTGCGCCGACCAAGGACTAATTTGAAGTGTGAGATACAACATCGTCAGCACGTTTGTCGCTACGCCGCAATTTTAGCTGAACGGCGGTGCGATTGACTGACGTAACGAAGGCGGAGCACACTCCGCTCCGCCTCCTCTCCATCGTCAGAACTGCTGTGCGGTCGGCCGGATGACGATCGCGTTGATGTCGACGTCATCAGGTTGTTCGACAGCGAACGCGATAGCACGCGCCACCGATGCCGCCGGGATGGCCTGCTTGTAGAAGTCCAGCACCGTCTCAGCAGCCGTACCCGACGTCGTGAACTTCAGGTCGCTCTCGACGGCTCCGGGCTCGATCGACGTGACGCGGACCTTCTCGCCCACCTCTTGGCGAAGACCTTCGCTGATCGCGCTGACGGCGAACTTGGTGCCGGAATAGACCGTGCCGCCCGGGGCGAAGACCTTGATGCCGGCGACCGAACTCAGGTTGATGATGTGGCCGCTGCCCTGCTCCAGGAAGCCGGGAAGAGCCGCGGCGATGCCGTAGAGCGTGCCCTTCAAATTGACGTCGATCATCTGGTCCCACTCGTCGGTGTTGACCTCGGCCATCGGACGGATCGGCATCAGACCGGCGTTGTTGATCAATACGTCGAGACGGCCGAAGTCGGCGACGATCGCGGCGACGACGGACTGGACCGCCGACTTGTCAGTGACGTCAAGCGCATAGGCGCGTGCCGTTCCGCCGTTCTCGGCGATCTGCGCGACGACCTCGTCGAGCTTGTCCTTGCGCCGTGCGGCGATGGCCACCTTGGCGCCGCGTTCAGCGAGAAGCCGCGCGGTTTCCGCGCCGATACCGGTGCTGCCGCCGGTGATGAGAACAACCTTGCCTTCGATGCCTTTGGTCATGACTGTGTGTCCTTGATTTCAGATGTTGATTTTCCGCTGGATCGCGGCCCCGCGCCAGCGGTAGCCGCCGCGTGGATAAACGAGGCCAATAAGGCCCAGGCGAAGCGCAGGTGCCAACAGGCCGATCATCCGCAGCTCCTCTACGTAGAACGGTTGTGCCAGCAGCGCCGACCCCACCCATTCTTTAAGCTTGCCCATGGCAGCACCCTCAGGTCGCGGAGACGGGGTTGAGGACGAACGCGCCGCGCTCGGCCAGATCGCCGATCTCAGAGAGGTAGTTCTGGAAGTGGGGCGTCGCGCGGTGGGCGGCAACTGCATCCGCGTCCGCGTACAGCTCGTCGAGGACGAAGCGGTTCGGATCGCTCTGGTCCTGCCAGAGATCGTAGCGCAAATTGCCCGGCTCCGCACGGCTCGGCTTTAACATGGCGTCGAGCAGAGCGTGCAGGCGGTCGACGGTATCCGCACGGGCGGTGAGCACGGCGACGATCTTCACGTTGGCTGTCATGGCACCGTTCCTCGTCATGGTTATATGCGAAGCGGGGCGCATCCTGAGCGCCCCGCCCGTCATCCTGGTACTCACGCAGCGGCGCGATCGAGGGCTTCGATCAAAGCGTCGGCCATGGCCTGGTCCGACGCCGGATTCTGACCCGTGATCAGCTCCCGGTCCACGACGACATTCGAAGCGAAGTTCTTGTCAGTGACCGAGACGTCGCCACCGGCCGAGCGCAGCGCCTTTTCCATGTCGAAGAAGAGCTCGCCCTTCAGCACTTGCTCCTCGGCGATCTTCTCCTCGCTCGCCGAGAAGACGGTCATGCGGTAGCCCGAGTAGATCCAGTCTCGCGCCAGGTCGGCCGCCCCGGCGTCATCGCCTTCCTCCAGCGCCTTGCGGAAGGCCGGAGCATCGTCGAGCGTAGCGACAACGGCTACCGGTCCGTGGCAGAGGAGCGCGGTCGGCTTGGCCGCCGTGTGGAAGTGACGGAGGATCGTGCCCGCGTCGTGGTCCTGCATCAGGTCGACGACGGGAGCGTGGCCGCCCGGCACGAACACTCCGACGAAGCCGTCCAGGCCGCCCTCGACGACAGAGCGCAAGCTGCGGACGTCGTTCATCGCCGGGTGGCTGGCAAAAAAGTCCTTGGCGCGCTGGAATGCCGTCTCATCGCCGCCAAAATGATCAACCGAAACGGAGACGGCGTCGATGTGTGGCTTGGCCCCATTGGGCGTGGCGAGAACAATATCATAGCCGGCGTCGAGCAGAGCCAGCGCGGGGACCGCCGTCTCGTTGAGATACTGACCGATCGTCGCGGTACCACCGCCACGCAGACCGATCTGCGTCGCGTTCGATCCAAGAACGAGAACCTGTCCCTTGCTCATCTGAACCTCCATGTTCGCGGCGTCCGTCGCCGATGGATGAGAAATGGGCCTTGTTGACATATTCTAGAAGTTTATCTTCTTGATTTCAGATATAAGTATGACAGTATAACTGCGTGCGCTATGATCTGAACCTGCTGCCGATCTTTGTCGCGTTGATGGAGGAGCGCAGCGTCACGCGGGCCGCCGAGCGCATGGGCATGACACAGCCCGCCCTGTCTAACGCCCTATCGCGTCTACGACTAATGCTTCAGGACCAGCTGTTCGTCCGCGAGCGCTACGGCATCCAGCCGACCCCAATCGCGCTAGAACTCGCGCCGCTGATCGCCGAAGCGCTCGCACAGCTCGACGACGCGGTCCTCGGTCAGCAGGCCTTCGACCCCGCACAGGCCGAACGCCTCTTCACCATCGCGCCGAACGGCTATGTCGAATTCGTCCTCGTCCCCGCGGTCGTGGCGCGACTGCAGAAAGTCGCACCCGGCATTAAGCTCCGCCTGACCCCCTACGGCAACGATCTCGTTGAGACGGGCGTCGTGTCGGGCACGACGGCGCTCGTGCTGGGCCGCATCGTTGACCCGCCCGACAACCTCGTCGTCCAGCACCTGATGGACGAGGGGCTCGCCTGCGCCGTCCGCGCCGACCATCCGGACGTCGGCGATGCCATGACCCGCGAGCAGTTCGAGACGATGAAGCACGTCAACATCGTGCCGCCCGGACGGATGCGCGCCGGGCTCTTCCAGGCGCTGGCGCAGCAGCAGCTAAAGCGCGACGTCGCGATCTCCGTGACCAACTTCTTCGCGGTCGCGGAGATGGTGGCGGTGACCGACTATTGCGCCACCTTGCCCTCGCTCATCTGCAGGCGGCTGATGCACGACCCCCGGCTGAAGATCCTGCCGGCCCCGGTCGACCTCGGCAGCTTCCCCGTCGAGATGGCCTGGCACGTCCGCTACCGGCACGATCCCGCACACCGCTGGCTGCGGACGCTGATCGGCGAGGTCATCACCGATCTCAAGGGAAAGACGGCAGCGGCAGCCACGCCGTCGCCAGCCTGAGGGACGCTGTCGGACCGGCAACGGCGGTTGTGCATATCCCCCGACTCACCAAGTATCGCTATATAGCCTCTGAAACGACAGGACTTATCATGCGCGCAGTAGCTTATCAGCAGCACGGCACGATCGATCGTGCGGAATCGCTCGTCGACATCGAGCTTCCCGATCCCGTAGTCACTGGGCGCGATCTCCTCGTCGAGGTGAAGGCCGTCTCGGTAAACCCGGTTGATACGAAGGTCCGCAGCGGCTCGGGTCCGATCCGCGGCGACTGGCGTGTGCTGGGTTGGGATGCCGCCGGTGTCGTTCGCGCTGTTGGCCCTGAAGTGCGCGGCTTCGAACCGGGCGACGAGGTGTTCTACGCGGGCAGTATCGGCCGCGATGGGACCAACGCCGAGTTGCACCTGGTCGACGAGCGCATTGTCGGGAAGAAGCCGGCCAGCCTCGATTGGGCAGAGGCAGCGGCGTTGCCGCTGACGGCGATCACCGCGTGGGAGGCCCTCTTCGAGCGATTGTCCGTGCGTACTCCTGTAGCCGGTGCAGCACATGCGCTGTTGATTGTCGGGGGTGCCGGCGGGGTAGGCTCGATGGCGATCCAGCTTGCTCGCCAAGTACCCGAGCTGATCGTCATTGCGACGGCCTCGCGCCCTGAAACGCAGGCCTGGGTGGGTGAGCTCGGCGCGCACCATGTCATCGATCATCGCCAGCCGCTGGCTCGGCAAGTGGCGGATTTGGGCATCGGCGCGCCGGCTTTCATCTTCTCGGCCACGCACACCGACGAGCATATCGAGCAGATCGCCGAGCTGATCGCCCCGCAGGGACGTTTTGCGCTCATCGACGACCCCAAGACGCTCGATGTCGTACCGTTCAAACGCAAGTCGGTGTCGACCCACTGGGAGTTCATGTTCACCCGGTCCATGTTCGAGACTGCTGATATGGAAACGCAGGGTCAGATCCTGTCGGCCATCGCCAGCCTCGTGGACGCCGGCGAGGTGCGCACCACCCTCACCGAACGGTTCTCCCCCATCAACGCCGCGAACCTTAAGCGCGCGCACCAGGCGCTTGAGAGCACTACCGCACGCGGCAAGATCGTCATCGAGGGTTGGCAGTGATGCGGTTCACGCTCACTCAACGTCCGTCGCGCCCGCGGCCCCCGCTGCACCAACTGAAAGGGACCAAGCCTCGGCGTAATCGATGCCAGCCATGTGCGGTTGTGGGCGTCGCTTTCGCTGGGTCACTGATATCTACAATCGTAAAAGACCGTGATGTTTCGAGATAGCAGACGCGGTCCTCGGGTGAAAACTCGGGACGTCTGCTAGCTCGGCATCTCACCAATCGGTGCCAAGAGCGGGGAGTGCTTCGGCTAAGAAGTCAATCCACGCCCGCGTCTTGGCGGCGGGGCGCCGCGTCGGGTGTGTGATGGCATATGCCGCTCCCAGCATCATAGGCGGCTCGTCCAGCTCAAGCTCGCTCAACTGACCGGCGCGAAGCGCCTCTGCCGCAATAAAGCGTGGCCCATAGACCAGCCCTTGGCCCGCAATGGCAGCGCGAACCAAGGCCTCGCCATTGTCGGAACACATCGATCCTGAGATCGGCACCTTGATCGTCCCGTCTTTGCCGAACGCCCACGATGTCGTTCCTGCAAGCGACGCGTTGGTGTGGCCCAGACAATCGTGATCGCCGAGATCGGCCAGGCGGGTTGGCGTTCCCCGCCTCGCCAAATAAGAGGGGGCGGCACACAACACGACGCGCATCGTCACAAGCTTGCGGGCAACAAGCGCACTGTTGGCGAGGCGCCCGATCCGTACGGCGACATCCCAACGCTCTTCCAGCAGGTCGACGTAACGATCGTTGAAGCTCAGTTCGATCGTCACCTCGGGATGACGTGCGGAGAAAGCAGGGATGAGTGAGGCAAGGTGCAGAACGCCGAAGGTGGCGGGCGCACTGACGCGCAGCAGCCCCTGCGCGGTGATCGACCGCGACGATGCCTCCGCCTCGGCTTCACCGATCTCCATCAGGATACGTTCGGCCTTTTCGAAATAGTCGGTGCCTGCCTCGGTCAGCGACAGCCGACGCGTCGAGCGCTGGACCAGCGTGGTGCCGAGCCGCGCTTCAAGAGCATCCAGGTGCTTGGCCGCCATCGCAGGCGACATGTGCAGATCGCGTGCGGCAGCAGAGATGCCACCGAGCCTGATCGCCTTTACGAACACGTCCATACCCGTCAACCGATCCGCCATGATTTCCTACCCGTGGTTGAAGCTGATCCTTCTACTCGGCAGATTATCATCGCGCGATAGAGGGCACATATTCCGGTCAGCAGATCGAACGATGATCCAGGCCGCCTTCTCGGCGCCTGCACCGGAGTGTATGACCATGAGCGTCCAGCCCACCTACTTCATCCCGCATGGCGGCGGCCCGTGCTTCTTCATGGACGATCCACGCGGCGTGTGGAGCGGTATGGAAGCGTTCCTGCGCAGCTTGCCGGATGCGCTCGCCGAAAAGCCCAAGGCCATCCTCGTCGTCTCGGGACACTGGGAGACGGACGGCTTCGCCTTCACCGGCGCCGAACGGCCCGATCTGATCTACGACTATTACAACTTCCCGCCCCATACCTATCAGCTGCGCTACGACGTGCCGGGCGCACCCGCGCTCGCCGCCCGTGCCGCGGCCCTGCTCAAGGATGCGGGTATCCCTTCCTCTGTCGACGCAAAGAGGGGCCTGGATCACGGCGTGTTCATCCCCCTCAAGGTGGCTTTTCCGGATGCGGACATTCCGCTGATCGAGATGTCCGTCGAGCGCGGGCTGGACCCAGCCCTCCATGTTGCTGCGGGCCGCGCCCTCGCGCCACTGCGTGAGGAAGGTGTGCTGATCCTCGGCTCGGGCATGAGCTTCCACAACATGCGTGCCTATGGCGACCCGCGCTCGACGCCCGGTTCGCAGGCGTTCGACCAGTGGCTGGCCGAGAGCATGGAACTGGATGGTGCGCAGCGAGCCGAGCGTCTGGCGCATTGGGCCGATGCGCCATCGGCGCGGTTCGCCCATCCGCCCGCCAAGGAGGAGCATCTGCTGCCCCTGATGGTCGCGGCCGGCGCGGCCGAAGGCGAAGGCGCCCGGGTCTATGCCGAGGAAGTGCTGTCGACCGCCATCTCGGGTTTCCGTTTCAACTGATCTCACCGCGTCACTGAAGGAGAATTGTCATGACCATCGGCGTCACCGGCGCGACCGGCCAGCTTGGCCGCCTCGTCATCGAAAGCCTGAAGCGCAAGTCGACCGACGAGCCGATCGTGGCGCTGGTGCGCTCGCCCGAAAAGGCCAGCGACCTGGGTGTCGAGGCACGCGCGTTCGATTACGCGCAGCCTGAGACGCTCGCTCCGGCACTGGCCGGGATCGACACGTTGCTCTTGATCTCGTCGAGCGAGGTCGGGCAGCGCGAGGCACAGCACCGCAACGTCATCGAGGCCGCCAAGACGGCGGGCATCAAGCGTATCGTCTACACCAGCCTGCTGCACGCCGACCGATCGCCGATCAGCCTGGGCGAGGAGCACCGTGCGACCGAAGCGCTGCTGGCGTCCTCCGGTATCCCGACGACCCTCCTGCGCAATGGCTGGTACACCGAGAACTACACCGGCTCGATTCCCGCAGCCCTGGAGAATGGCGCGCTCGTCGGCAG
>NZ_LSKH01000276.1:0-4675 GCF_001557395.1 Sphingomonas sp. CCH5-D11
AGATCCTCCTTAAATCACAACCTCAAATCTGTGCCATTGGTGCTGACGGCGGACATGACGGTCATGCGGGTCTCTCCGGAACGAGAAGGCCGCGTTGTACCGCCGGCCGCGCTAGCCCGCGCTTAAGCCAAGCAGATATGTTGGAGAAGGTCTCGTACTCTAGCAGTCCGCCGGCATTGTATGACGTGATGAGCGCGTTCACCCAGCCGAGCGTCGCCACATCAGCAATGGAGTATTCGCCTACGATCCAGTCACGCCCGTCTAGCTGGCGATCCAGGATGCTGAGTAGGCGTTTGGACTCGTCCGCGAAGCGCTGCAGAGGACGCCGGTCCTCAAAGTCCTTGCCGCCCCAGCGCAGGAAGAAGCCCAACTGACCGAACATCGGTCCGACTGCCGACACTTGGAAAAAAACCCAAGCGAGCGTGTCATACCGCCTCTCAGGCGCGGTCGGCATGAGTTTTCCGCTCTTCTCCGCCAGGTAGACGAGGATCGCTCCGGACTCCCACACGCCGATCGGCACGCCGCCTGGCCCATGGGGGTCGATGATCGCCGGGATGCGGCCGTTCGGATTGAGCGAAACGAACGCGGGGTCCTTCGACTCGTTCTTGGAGATGTCTACAAAGTGCGGCTCGTATGCCAGACCGACCTCTTCAAGCATGATCGAAACCTTGACGCCGTTCGGCGTCGGTGCCGCATACAGCTGCAGGCGATCAGGATGCGCTGCTGGCCACCGCTGCGCGATCGGGAATGAGGAGAGATCTGGCATTCGGCTGCAATTCTCGAAATAAGCCGGTCCAACAGACTGTCAGAACGATCATCCCTTCGTGGCCAGGTCGCATGGCGACGCGACCACGAAGGGAACTGCTGGTGCTATGAAGGAGCGTGAATCCGCTCGATCAGTCCGCCTGTGCCGTAGCCGCGCCGTGCGCACCGCTGGCGTCCTGGCGTTTTGGAAGCACCCAGTCGGGTCGTGCGAAGTGGCACGTGTAACCGCCAGGCCGCTTCTCGAGGTAGTCCTGATGCTCCGGCTCGGCTTCCCAGAAGTCGCCCACGGGCTCGACCTCGGTGACGACCTTGCCATTCCAGAGCCCCGATGCATCCACGTCGGCGATCGTGTCCTCAGCGATGCGCTTTTGCTCCTCGTCGACATAGTAGATGCCGGACCTGTAGGAGGCTCCGCGGTCGTTGCCTTGACGATCCTTCGTCGTTGGATCGTGGATCTGGAAAAAATATTCCAGGATGTTCCGGTAGCTCGTCACCTCGGGATCGAAGGTAATCTCGATCCCCTCGGCATGCGTGCCGTGATTGCGATAAGTGGCATTGGGGACGTCGCCGCCGGTGTAGCCCACGCGAGTCGAGATGATGCCCGGCTGCTTGCGGATCAGATCCTGCATACCCCAGAAACAGCCGCCAGCGAGAACTGCGCGCTGATGCATGTTAAACCTCCTCTACTTGATCGAGATATTCACCGTATCCCTCGGCCTCCATCTCATCGCGGGGGACGAAGCGGAGCGCTGCCGAATTGATGCAGTAGCGCAGGCCGCCCTGGTCGGCGGGGCCATCCGGGAAGACGTGGCCGAGATGGCTGTCACCATGCACCGACCTGACCTCGGTCCTTGTCATCCCATGGGAGCTGTCCCGCACTTCGTTGACATGCGCAGGGACGATCGGTTTGGTGAAGCTTGGCCAGCCGGAGCGTGAATCGAACTTGTCGGTGGATGCGAACAGTGGCTCACCCGAAACAACGTCGACGTAGATCCCCGGCTCCTTGTTGTCATTGTATTCACCCGTGAACGGCCTCTCCGTGCCGTGCTCCTGAGTGATGCGACGCTGCTCAGGGGTCAGGCGATCGATTGCGGCCTGTGTTTTCTCAAACTTCATGATTAGACCTCCAATGCTAAGTCCAGAACTTTAGGCGCACCACGGTCAGCATGGCTGATGTGTCATCTAGTCGACTATCGCAGCCGCATACGTACTTATCCAATACGTCGTGCGCATAGTTTCCATAGCCTCGCCGCTTCGCTTGATGCGGCTCACCGCCACTCATGTCGCGCCGCAAGCTGCGCGATTTTCCGGATTTCAACCGGCGCCGTCGATCCGGAAACAGTCACGATCACCACCTCCCTTTCCAACGTGAAACCCTCGATAGGCCGCGTAACGAGGCCGGTCTCTGCGGCTGACCGCTCCGGGACGATGCATATCGCGCTACCCTCGGCAACGATGCGGTGGACCCAATCTTCGCGGTCTGAACGCAAGCGCGGGCGCATCACTACGTCGCGCCGCGCAAAATGCTCTTGTATCTGGTCGCGAAACTCGCAGTTGAGCCGATCGACCAACGGGAATTTCGCCAAGTCGTCCCCACGAACAATTTCCGCTGCCGCCAACGGGTGACTCACTGCGCAGGCGAGTACGAAGCGCTCTTGGAAGAGCGGTCGAACATCGAGCTTCCGATCTGGGCGAACTTCCCGCGGAAGGATACACGCGTGATACTTGCCGGATAGGACCTCCGACGAGTCTTCGCCCGACTGAAGTGAATGCAGTCTGATCTCGATGGACGGGACTTCCTCCAGGGCGCCCTCGAAAAAGGATGCAAACCTTTTCGGTCCGACGGTCGGCGCGACAGCGATGTCAAGCACGCGGTGGCGCCCCATCGTCCAGTTCTCAGAGTGATCGCGCACGCTCCTCAACGCCAAGAGCATACGACGGAATTCCGCTTCAACATCCTGGCCGAGGCCCGTGAGCCGGCTGTTCTTTCCGTCCCGATAGATCAGTGCCCCGCCGAGTTCTTCCTCCAGGCGACGAATGGCACGCGTCAGGCTTGGCTGCGACACGCCACTTAACCGAGCAGCCTCGGTGAAATTCAGCGTCTCAGCCAAGTTTATGAAATAGCTGACCTGATTGAGTTCCATCACCCCTCGGCCCATGTCTCTCTCGACTACCTCCGCAGATCCGTCTTCGACCGACCGGAGCGGAGAAGTATGCGCGACGCATATAGTTTGCCGGTTAGGGGTTGTCTATATGCGCGACGCATATAAAAGGTATGTCCTGTCGTGACTGGTGCCCATGCAAGGTGCTGCCGGGCCCAACGGTAGGGCGCGAGGCAATGCTCGCCCCGGCTCGCGGGTGGGGGAGATCGTTGAATGGCGGAGGAATGCGGAGTTCCGGGTTGGAACGGCGCGCACATATGTTCTGGGAGGTATCGACGTGCCTGCAGCGAAGTTCACGTTCGAGAACGGAGAGGGCAAGCTTCTCAGCGGGCTCCTAGAGTCTCCGGAAGGCACTCCTCGCGGATGGGCGATCTTCGCTCATTGCTTCACGTGCGGGAAGGACAGCCGAGCGGCCGTCCACATTTCCCGCGCACTGTCACGGGCAGGGATCGGCGTCCTGCGATTTGACTTTGCTGGCACTGGGGTCGGCGGCGCCGAAGGCGAGGCAGTGGATTTCGCCGCGGACGTGACGGATCTCAAGTCAGCGGCAAGGGCGATGACGACCGCGGGGATGACGCCCGCCCTTCTTATCGGACATAGCCTAGGTGGAACCGCTGCTCTGGTGGCTGCGACCGATCTGCCGGACATCGTCGCCGTGGCGACCGTCGGCGCGCCGGCGGAACTCGAGCACATCCTCAAGGTCTTCAACGCCAGCGATCTCGACACGATCAGACGCGAAGGCGAGGCATCGGTCGACATTGCCGGCCGGCCTTTCCTCATCCGACGCAGCTTCGTCGACGCCGTCGAACAGGTGGATGTAGAAAAGGCGGTCGCTGCGCTCCGTCGTCCATTACTCGTCCTGCACTCCCCCCTCGATCAGGTGGTTGGGGTCGAGCATGCGTCGCGCATCTTCGTCGCTGCTCGGCACCCGAAAAGCTTCGTATCGCTCGATGCGGCCGATCACCTTCTTGCAGATGCCGCCGACGCGAACTTTGCATCCGCCATGGTCGCCACCTGGGCCAATCGCTACCTGCCACCCCTAAAGGCCGATCTTCCGCAGGTTGAGGCTGCCGATGGAGTCGAGGCCATCGAGACGCTGGCGGGCAAGTTCCAGCTCAAGGTCCGCAGCGGCAAGCATTCGATCTACTCGGACGAGCCGACATCGGTCGGCGGACTAGGGAGCGGTCTTTCGCCATATGAGTTGGTCTCCGCCGGCCTCGCTGCCTGCACGGTGATGACGATGCGCCTCTATGCAAACCGCAAAGGCTTTCCGCTCGAACGAGCGAGCACGAGGGTTGAGCACAAGAAGGTGGCGGACATGATGCCTCCAGACCGGTTCACTCGGACGATTGTCCTTGAAGGACCTCTGGATGAGGAGCAGCGCGCGCGCATTATCGAGATCGCCGACCGCTGTCCCGTCGACCTCACGCTGATCCGTGGATCAGATGTCCAGACCGACCTCGTCGACGCACCCTTACCCAAGCGAAGTTCCGAGCCGGCGGCATGATCAAGAGGATTCGAGCCGACCCAGAAGCGAGGGATCTGTGAGCGACCCGTCTGTCGAAAGCGAAGCAAACCCGACGGAACGAGCGATACTCGCCGGCGGATGCTTCTGGGGCATGGAAGATTTGCTGCGGCGAAAGCGGGGGGTCGTCTCGACACGCGTCGGGTACATCGGCGGTGAAACGGTAGACCCGACCTACCATGATCATCATGGCCACGCAGAGGCGGTGGAGGTGGTCTTTGAC
>NZ_LSKH01000028.1:0-25133 GCF_001557395.1 Sphingomonas sp. CCH5-D11
ACCCCGCCTCCCGCAGATTCCTGGGGCCAAGCGGCAGGCTTGACCGCGCCCACCGCTTTCCTCTTCTGCCCCGCTGAGCCCATTGGCGCGGCAGAGGAGACCGACCCTGGATACGACCACAACCGAAGGCGTGAAGCTGACGCCGGTGACGGAAGGTGAATGGCAGGGCTGGCTGCGCTGGCCCGGCACCGACCCCTTCGAGGATCACACCGGGCCCTTCTTCGCCCGCTATGACGCGGACGGCACGATCGCTTGCGGCTTCCGCCCGGACGCGAAGAACCGCAACGGCGGCGGCAACGTGCATGGCGGCGCGCTGCTGACCTTTGCCGATTTTTCCTTGTTCATGATCGCATCGGCAGTGCTGCCCGAGTTCCACGGAGTCACGGCGACGCTGAATGCGGAGTTCGTCGGCGGCGCGCGGCCCGGCCGGCTGCTGACGGCACGCGGCGAGGTGGTGAAGGCCGGCCGCAGCCTGATCTTCGTTCGCGGGACGATCGACGATGCGGGCGAGGCGGTGATGAGCTTTTCCGGCGTGATCAAGAAGATCAACAAGATCCGGGAAAGCGGCCAGCAAGGCTGACCAGGAGAAAAATGGTGCTGCCGGTGAGGATTGAACTCACGACCTCAGCCTTACCAAGGATGCGCTCTACCACTGAGCTACGGCAGCACTCGGCCCGCTATTCGCAGGCGAGGGCGCCCTAGAGACGAGCGGGAGCGGATTGTCAAGGCGTTATGACGAGGCGATAGCGGCTTTCATGGAAAGCAAGGACGAACGGGACGCGCGCCGGGCCGCCGCGCTGCGCGCCAATCTGCGGCGGCGCAAGGCGCAGGCGCGTGGCTCTGTCGAGGCTGCAACGGGTGAAGGTGAGCCGGGCCGGCCGGCGCCGCAGGAGGCGCCGACCGAGTAGTTGCAGGACCGACCGTGCGGCTGCCGGCATAGCGACGCCGGCCACCGCACCCGCCGCGTTCAGGCCGCGTCGATCGGCGCGCACCGCTCAAGGAGCCAGACGCGATCGTCGCCCTCCAGCACCGGGGCAAGCGCCTCGGCCACGCGGGCATGATAGTCGTTGAGCCAGGCGAGTTCGTCGCGCGCCAGCAGCGCCGGATCGATCAGGTCGCGGTCGATCGGCGCGAGGGTGAGTGTTTCGAACGCCAGCATCGCGGCCTCGCCACCCTTGATGTCCCGCTCCTCCACCAGCAGCAGGTTTTCGATGCGGATGCCGTATTCCCCGGCCTTGTAATAGCCTGGCTCGTTGGAGAGGATCATGCCCGCGAGCAGGGGCTCTGACGGGCCGCTGCCAGGGTAGCTGGGCTTGGCGATGCGTGCCGGCCCCTCATGCACCGAAAGATAGCTGCCGACGCCATGGCCGGTGCCATGGGCGAAATCGAGGCCGGCCTGCCACAAGGGGAGACGCGCAAGCGCGTCGAGCTGGGCGCCGGTCGTGCCATGCGGAAAGACGGCGGTGGCGAGCGCGATATGCCCCTTCAGCACGCGGGTGAAGCGATCCCGCATCTCCGCGGTCGGCGCGCCGATCGGCACCACGCGGGTCACGTCTGTGGTGCCGTCGACATATTGGCCGCCCGAGTCGATCAGGTAGATCTGACCGGGCTCGATCGGGAGGCTCGACTCCTCGGTCACATGGTAATGCGGGATCGCGCCATGCGGGCCGGTGGCGGAAATGGCGTCAAAGGACAGATCCTTGAGCACGCCGGTCTCGCGGCGGAACTCCTCCAGCTTCGCCGCGGCGGTGAGTTCGGTCTGGCCACCCTTGGGCGCCTCGATCGAGATCCAGCGCAGGAAGCGCGACAGCGCGGCGCCATCGCGAATGCTGGCCGCGCGATGGCCGGCCTGCTCGACCGCGTTCTTGGTCGCACGCGGAATCACGGTGGGATCGCGCAACGCCACCACCTCGCCACCAGCGGCCTCGATGGCGAGCGGAATGGCGGCCACCGACAGCGCGGGATCGACCGCCACGCGCTTTCCGGCGAACCGGCCGAGCGCTGCCTGGAACTCGCTCCGATCATGCACGCGCACGGCATTGCCGAGGTGCTGCGCCACGGCGCCGGTCATCTTTTCGGGGGCGACGTACAGATCGGCCGTGCCATCCGCGTTCACCAGAGCATAGGCCAGGGCGACCGGCGTGCGGGATACGTCCCCGCCGCGCACGTTCAGCAGCCAGGCAACGGATTCAAGCGAGGCGAGCACCACCGCCTCCGCCTTTTGCCCGGCGAGCCAGTCAGCAACGGCGGCCCGCTTGTCGGCGGAGGAGCGGCCGGCATTGGCATCGTCCTGCACGCTGAGCTGCGCATCGGAGCGGGCGGGCTGATCGGGCCAGACGGCATCCACCGGATTGGTATCGACCGGAACCAGCGTCGCGTCGATCGCGGCGAGCGCCTTGGAGGCTTCATCGACCCAGGCGCGGGTGTGCAGCCAGGGATCATAGCCGATCCGAGCGCCCTGCTTGGCATGGCCGGCAAGCCAGGTCGAGACGCTGGTTTCCGGCACCCCGACGAACTGCCAATCGTCGCCCGACACCTGCTCGCGCACCTGGAGCGTGTATCGGCCATCGGTGAAGATCGCGGCTTCCGCGGGCAGGACGACCGCCGTTCCGGCCGATCCCTGAAAGCCGGTGAGCCAGGCGAGCCGCTGGGCATAGGCGCCGACATATTCGCTCATATGCTCGTCCGTCAGCGGGACGACGAAGCCGTCGAGTTGCTGGCTCGCGAGCTGGTCGCGCAGGGCGGCGAGGCGGGCGGTGTAGGTGGACATGGGACTCCCTTGAACTTCGGTTCCGCGCATCTCTCCTTTTCCGTTCGTGCTGAGCTTGTCGAAGCACGTGCCACGGGCGGTGGCGTTCCTGGCACGCCCTTCGACAAGCTCAGGTCGAACGGGGAGAGATTTCGCGCTGATATGGCAGATGCGAACGCTTCGTGCCATGCAACCGCGATGATCCTCTCTCCCCAGAGCCGCGCATGACCAGCAGCGACGTCCTTATCGTCGGGTCGGGCGCCGCCGGCCTCACCGCGGCACTCAACCTGGCCGATCGTTTCAACGTGACCGTGCTTGCCAAGGGAGCGATCAACGAAGGGTCGACGGCCTGGGCGCAGGGCGGGATCGCCGCCGTCCTGGAACCGGGCGATACGTTCGAGAACCATGTCGAGGACACGATGGTCGCCGGCGCGGGCCTCAACGACCGCGAGATCGTGGAGTTCGTGGTCGAGAATGCGCCGGCCGCGATCGCGCAGCTGCAGAAGCTGGGCGTGCCGTTTGCGCAGGACGGCGGCGCGCTGCACCTCACGCGCGAGGGCGGGCATTCGCACCGCCGCATCGTGCATGTCGATGACGCGACCGGCTGGGCGGTGCAGGAGGCGCTGCAGAAGGCGGCGGAGGCGCATCCCAACATCACGCTCGTGCCCAATCAGGTGGCGATCGATCTCGCCACCAGCCGGCACGAGGAGCGCTATTCGGGCGCGGGCAACGTGTGGGGTGTCTATGCCGTGGATCGCAAGACGGGGCGGGTGAACCTCCATACCGCGCGGGCGACGATCCTTGCCACCGGCGGCGCGGGACGGACCTATCTGTTCTCCACCGCGCCGCGCGGCGCGACGGGGGACGGCATTGCGATGGCGTGGCGGGCGGGCGCGCGCGTCTCCAACATGGAGATGATGCAGTTCCACCCGACCTGCCTCTACAATCTGGACGTCAAGAACTTCCTCATCACCGAGGCGGTGCGCGGCGAGGGCGGGCGGCTGATCAACCCGCAGACCGGCAAGCGCTTCATGACCTATTATGATGCGGAGCGGCTGGAGCTGGCGCCGCGCGACGTGGTGGCGCGCGCGATCGACGCGGAGATCAAGCGATACGGCCTCGATTACGTCCACCTCGACATCAGCCACCAGCCGGCCGATTTCGTGCGCGGGCATTTTCCCAACATCTATGACAAGCTGATGAGCCTGGGCATCGACATGACGACCCAGCCGATCCCGGTGGTGCCGGCGCAGCATTATACCTGCGGCGGGATCATCGTGGATCGCGACGGGCGCACCGACCTGCCCAACCTGTATGCCGCCGGGGAATGCACCGAAAGCGGGCTGCACGGGGCCAATCGCCTGGCGTCCAATTCCCTGCTGGAATGTTTCGTATTTGGCGAGGCGGCGGCGAACCATATCGCCGCGCATTGGGACAGCCTGTCGCCCGTTCCGCCGATCCGCCCGTGGGACGAAAGCCGCGTCACCGACTCCGATGAAGAGGTGGTGATCAAGCAGAACTGGACCGAGATCCGGCGCTTCATGTGGAATTACGTCGGCATCGTCAGGACCACCAAGCGGCTGCAACGCGCGGAACACCGCATCAAGATGCTTACGGCCGAGGTCGAGGATTATTACGGCCATTTCCGCGTGACGCCCGACCTGATCGAGCTGCGCAACCTGCTGCAGACGGCGGACCTGATCGTCCGCTCCGCGCTTCACCGCCAGGAAAGCCGCGGGCTGCACTATACGCTCGACTGGCCGCAGACGCTGGAGCAGCCGGTGGATACCGTGCTGGTTCCCTGACGCCGGACTCGTCTGGTCGTGCGCAAGGCCCTGTTCATCGCAGAGGCGATAAGTACCGGTTTTCAATGGTGTCTTTTGGGATAGCCTAATTGCCGACGACTGATCGGGGGCATGGCGGACGATGATCGGACGGTTGATCGCTGGAGTGGCGCTGCTCTCCTTGAGCAGCTGCGGCGTGGACGAGCGGCCCGCACATAGCGCCGCGCCGGCCGCCGCCGCCGCGCCGTCCTATGTTGTCGCGATTCCGGTGCCCAAGCCGACGCCGCTGCGGATCAATCGCGCGCCGCGCGCGCTGGAAGCCTCGATCAGCCAGCTCGTTCGCGAATTTCCCGGCATCGCTGGCGTCGCGGTTCGTGCCGTGGACGAGGGCTGGACCGTGGAGGCCGGCGGTCGCCGCCCGCTGCCGCAACAAAGCGTCAGCAAGCTGTGGGTAGCCATGACGGTGCTGGACCAGCGCGATTCCGGCCGCTTGCGGCTGACGGACGCCGTTTCGCTGACGCCGGCCGATCTCACGCTCTTTCACCAGCCGAGCGCCTTTCTGGTGCGGAACGGCATCTGGAACACGACGGTCAGCGACCTTCTGTTCCGAGCGCTGACGCAGAGCGACAATACAGCGAACGACCGGCTGCTGACGCTGGTCGGTGGGCCATCGGCGGTGCGGGCGTTTATCGAACGCAAGCAGCTGGGCGAGATCCGCTTCGGGCCGGGCGAGCGGCTGCTGCAGGCGAAAACGGCGGGGCTAACCTGGGACCAGTCGATGAGTGTCGGCAATACCTTTGCCGTGATGCGCGCCCGGCTCGACCCGGCGGTGCGGGCGGCGGCGATGCAGGCCTATATCGACAATCCGCCCGACGGCGCGGCGCCGCTGGCGATTGCCGATGCACTGGCGCGCCTGGCACGCGGTGAGCTCTTGTCCGAGACATCGACCCGGCTGCTCATTTCCACCATGGAATCCAGCCGCACCGGGCGCGCGCGCCTGAAGGCGGGCGCGGCGCCGGGCTGGACCCTCGCGCACAAGACCGGGACCGGGCAGGAACTTGGCCGGCGCAATGCCGGGTTCAACGATGTCGGCCTGCTGACCGCGCCCGATGGCCGTCGCTATGCGGTGGCGGTGATGATCGGCGATACGCAGCGCCCGATGCGTGACCGGCAGCAGCTGATCCAGGCCGTGGCGGCGACCGTCACCGGCTATCGCGGGCCCTCCATCGCCGCGCGCGAGGAGGAGTCGCCGGAAAGCTGATCTGCATCGGTTGACGGGGTGAACCGGCCACAGCAAGGGGCCGGCCATGCGCTTCTTCTCCGACAACGCCGCCCCCGTTCACCCCGCGGTCCTCGCGGCCATGGCCGAGGCGGATGTGCTCGACACGGCTTATGACGGGGATCGCTGGTCCGGGATGCTGGACGACCGATTGTCCGCGCTGTTCGAGACGGAGGTGGAGGTCCTGTGGGTGCCCACGGGCACGGCGGCGAACTGCCTTGCGCTCGCCGCGCTCTGCCCGCCGCATGGCGCGGTGCTGTGTCACCATGACGCGCATATTCAAAATGACGAATGCGGCGCGCCCGAATTCTACACCCATGGCGCGAAGCTGCTGCTGGCCGACGGCGAGGGCGCGAAGCTGACGCCGGAGAGCCTGTCCGCCCTGCTGGCAACGATCCGGGTCGCCGTTCACCAGGTGCAGCCGCACGCCATCTCCATCACCAACGCGACCGAATATGGTCTGGTGTACCAACCGGCCGAGGTCGCCGCGATCGGGGCGCTGGCGGCAGAGCGTGGTCTGGCGCTGCACATGGACGGCGCGCGCTTCGCCAATGCGCTGGTCCATGCCGGCTGCTCGCCGGCCGACATGACGTGGCGCGCGGGCGTGACGGCGCTCTCCTTCGGCTTCGTGAAGAACGGCGGCATGGGCGCGGAGGCTTTGGTCTTCTTCAAACGCGGGCTGATCGAGGCGAGCCGCTATCGCCGCAAGCGGGCGGGGCTGCTGTTTTCCAAAGGGCGTTATCTTGCGGCGCAGATCCTGGCGCTGCTGGAGGAGGATCGCTGGCTGGCAAATGCGCGCAATGCGAACGACGGCGCGGCGCTGATCGCGGCGGCGGCAGGCGGACGGCTGGTCCATCCGGTGGAGGCGAACGAGGTGTTCCTGCGCGTCACGGCGGAGGAAGCCGCGACGCTGCGGGCGAAGGGGTTCGACTTCTACGATTGGGGTGTCGGCGAGGCGCGGCTGGTGGTATCGTGGAACCAGCGGGCGGCGGATATCGCGCCGCTGGCGGAGGCGATCGCCGCTCTGTGACGCAAGGCGTGCGAGATCGCCTCTGGCCGAACGGGATTATATGTGGCGGTGGTAAGCGGTTGAAATCCGCATTACGCGACCATCATGACCGCCCAGCCGCCGCCACCGCAATCGACCCGTGCCCGCGTGCTGGTCCCGTTCGGGATCGTGACGCTGATCTGGGGATCGACGTGGCTGGTGATCCGCGACCAGCTTGGCGTCGTACCGCCTTCCTGGTCGGTGAGCTATCGCTTTCTGGTCGCCGGCGTGGCGCTGCTTGCCTGGTCGGTGATCCGGCGCGAGCCGGGCAGGATCGACACGCGCGGTTATGCCTTCGCGGCGGCGCTGGGGCTCGCGCAGTTCGTGCTCAACTTCAACTTCGTCTACCGGGCCGAGCAGTTCATCACCTCCGGCCTGGTCGCGGTGGTGTTTGCGCTGCTGCTGATTCCCAATTCGCTGTTCGGGCGCATCTTCCTCGGCCAGCGAATGGGGCGGCAGCTCGTGATCGGCTCCGCGGTGGCGATGGCGGGGGTGGCGCTGCTGTTCCTTCACGAAGTGCGCAGCGATCCACACGGGCCGGTTCGCGCGCTGACCGGGATCGGGCTGACGCTCTGCGCGATCCTGTCCGCGTCCAGCGCCAATGTGATGCAGGGCACGGCGACGGCGAAACGCTATCCGATGCTGCGCACCACGGCGATCGCGATGCTGATGGGCGGGGCGTTCGATGCCTTGTGGGCGTGGTTCACCGTCGGGCCGCCGGTGATGGAGTGGCGGATCGGCTATGTCGCAGGCATCCTGTACCTCGGGCTCGCTGCCTCGGCGCTGGCTTTCCCGCTGTACTTCGGGGTGATCCGCATCATCGGGCCGGCCAAATCGGCCTATTCGAGCGTCATCGTGCCGGTGATCGCCATGGCGCTTTCAACGGTGTTCGAAGGTTATCGCTGGTCGCTGCTGACGGTCGGGGGCGCGTTGCTGGCGGCGGTTGGGCTGGTCATCGCGCTGACGGCGCGCAGGCCCAACCGGTAGTCGGGGTAGCGCGGCTGCCAGCCGAGCACCCGCTTCGCCCTGTTGTTCGCGACACGCCGGTTCTCGGCATAAAAGGCGCGCGCGGCGGGGGACAGCGTGTCTAGCGCCACGACCGGCGGCGCCGGGAGCCCGAGCATCGCGGCGGCATGTTCGATTACGCGGTCCTGGCTGGTCGGAAGATCATCGGCGAGATTGTACGCGCCGGGCGGCGCGGTGAAGCCGGCGACGACGCCGCTGGCGATATCGGCCACATGGATGCGGCTGAACACCTGATCGGCAAGGCCGGTGCGATGGGCGGTGCCGGCTGCCACCCGGTCAAGCGGCGATCGGCCGGGGCCATAGATGCCGGGCAGGCGGAAGACGCGGGCGCCCTGCGCGAGCCAGGCGGCGTCGGCGGCGTTGCGCGCCGGGCGGCGGCCGCGGATCGGTGCGCTTTCGTCCACCCATGCGCCGCCAGCGTCGCCATAGACGCCGGTGGAGGAAAGATAGCCAAGCCAGCGGCCGTCCAGCGCATCGCCGTAGCGGGCGAGGACGGGATCGCCCTCGTCCGGCGGCACGGAGGAGAGAATGTGCGTCGCGGCGGCGACGCCCGCGCGCACCGCCTGGTCGTCGTCGAAGCGGATCGTGCCGGCGCGGCCGTCACGGGTGGTGGCGAGGACCGGCCAGCCGCTCGCGTCGGCGATGGCGCTGGCGGCATAGCCGAGACCGAAGATGAAGAGGCGGCTCATTTGCCGAGCGTTGGTTTGATCATGGTGGCGCCGGGCACGTTATCTTTCTTCCACTGCATGGCCATCCGAATGCGCGTCGCGCCGGAAGGGTGATCGAAGAACAGCCGTTCTTCGAGGCGGCCGGGTTCGAGCTTGCGATACTCGGACAGGCGGATCGCCACCGCCGCAAAGCCATCGGGCGCCCGCGCGGCATCGAGGCCGAAGCGGTCCGCCTCACTTTCCTCCCAGCGTGTCACGCTGCTGACATAGGGGGTGGCGAGCGCGCCCAGCACGCTGGCGATTGCCAGCAGCAGCGGCGCGCCGGCGGGGTCCGCCACGTCGCGAACACCCCACCGGGGAAAGCGCGCGATCAGCCGCGGAGCGATCGCCGCGACGGCCGCGAAGACGATCAGCACGGCGAGGCCAAACCAGAAGAGCAGCCACCAGATGTGGTTCAGGACATAATGGCCCATTTCGTGCCCCATCACCGCGGCGACCTCGTCCGGTGAGGTGCGGTTCAGCAGATTGTCGTTGAGCGCGATGCGGATCGTGGGGCCGAGCCCCGCGACATTGGCGGAGATCCGCTTCGATTGACGCGAGGCGTCGGAGACATAGATGTGCTCCGCTGGGATATGGTGCGCCGCGGCCATTGCCACGATCCGGTCACGCAGCGGGCCGGCGGGCATTTCGGTGTAGCGGTTGAACATCGGCTCGATGAACACCGGCCCGAGCAGCAGTCCAAAGGTAAGGAAACCGATCAACACCGCCGTTCCCACCGCCCACCAGCCGCGACGAAAGCGGCGGATGACGGCGTAGATTGCGGTGAACAGCAGCGCATTCACCACCAACGACACGCCCAGCAGCTTGAGCTGGTCGACAAGCCAGGCGGCAAAGGTCTGGCTCATCAGGTCATATCGCGCCTCGCGCACGAAGCCGGTGTAGATGCTCCACGGCAGGAACAGGAGAAAGGTGACGAGGGTGAACAGCACGCCGTAGAGGCCGGGGACGAGCCAGGAGCGCCTGACGCGCCGCTCCGCCAGATCGCGCAGCCGGGCGGAGACGCCGCTGGCGAGCAGCGCGCCATAGACCAGCACCGCCACCACGGCATTCCACAAGATCAGCCAGTAGCCGCCTTCGAAATAGGCGTCTGACTTCGCCCGGGCGGGCCCTTGCAGAAGATCGAGATAGGCGCGGGTCGCCGCGTCGACATCAAAGCTCGGGTTAGCCACCTGAGCCTCGGCGATTCCCGGCACCAGCGCCGCCGCCGCCAGCAGCGCTGCCCCTATAACTTGTCTCATCCCCTGATCCCCCCGGTTACGGAGCCATTGGTCCCTTGAACAAGGTGCCGAAATAATCGCCCTTGTTCCACACCGGGCGCGTGGAGGCGTCGGCGATTTCGCGGGCGATGCGGTAGTTCACGTCCACGAAGCGGACGCCCTCCTGCCACTGGATCGGCTGGGAGAGGTCATCGGAGGGCTTGTGGTAATTGGTCGAGAGGAAATGCTCGACCGCCGCCTTGCCCGGTCCCTTCTGACCCGGCCACAGGAACACCGAAGGCACGCCCTTTTGCACGAAGCGGAAGTGATCGGAGCGCACGAAGATGCCCTCGTCCGGGATCGGATCGGGCGAGAGAGCGACGCCCGCCCCTTCCACCGCGCGGCGGATGATCGGGCCGAGCGTCGAGCGATCGCCGCCGAACGCCACCATGTCCTCGAACCGATAGGTGAGGATCGGCATGTCGAGATTGACATTGGCGATGATCGAATCCGCCGGCACGGTCGGATGATTGGCGAAATAGTCGCTGCCGATCAGGCCTTTTTCCTCTGCCGTGACGGCGAGGAAGAGGATGGTGCGCTTGGTCGGGCCCTGCTTCTGAAAGCGTTTTGCCTCCTCGATCAGGCTGGCGATGCCAATGGCGTTGTCGAGCGCGCCATTGTGGATCTTGTCCTCCGCCTTGCCGCTGACGCCGACGTGATCGAGGTGCGCCGACAGGACCACCACTTCGCGTGACAGCGCCGGATCGCTGCCCGGCAGCACGCCGACGACGTTGGACGAGCGCGCCTTGTCGAACATGGTTTTGGTTGCCACCGACAACGTGGCCGGCAGCGCCTCCGCCTTGAAGCTGGCGTCGGCCTTCTCCGCCTCCCGCGCGACCTTCGCCCAGGACGTGCGGGCGCCGGCAAAGAGCTTCTGCGCGCCGGTGAGGCTGAGCGTGGCGAGCGTGGGGACACCGCCTTCCTCGACATGGCCGGTGCCGTCCGGATTCGCCCAGGTCATGCGGGTGTGGCCGTTCGCCTCCACCAGCCGGGCGAAGGGGCGCTGCTTGTCCGAGCGCGGCGTGACGAGCGTGATCGTGCCGATCGCCCCGCGCTCGGCGGCGAACCGCGCCTTGGTGGTGAGTGAGCCGAGCCAGGCGCGCTCCTCGCCCGTCATCCTGGACGGCGAGCCGCTGACAAAGGCGACGATCTTCCCCTTCACGTCCAGGCCGCGGTAATCGTCCCGCCCATATTGCGGCGCGACGATGCCATAGCCGACGAAGACCACGGGCGCGGACACCTTGGTTTCGGTGGCGCGGGCATTGGGCGAGGGAATGTAATCGGTGCCGAAGGTGAGCGCGCTCTGGCCGGCGGGGCCGGTGATGGCCAGCGTGCCCTGGCCATCCGGCTTGTAGGCGACGAGCGGCACCGCCTGCGCATAGCCGCCCTTGTCCCCACCCGGCTTCAGACCGGCGGCGAAGAATTGCGCGGCGACATATTCCGCGGCGATGTCATATTCCGGGCTGCCCGCCTCACGCCCGCGCATCGCATCGGAGGCGAGGAACATCACATGGGACTTGATGGCAGCGGCCTCGGGCGACAGCGATGCTGGCGCCGCGGGCGGGGCAGTGTCTTGGGCGATGACGGCAACGGGGAGAGACGTGAGGCAAAGGGCCAGGATCAAACGACGCATTCGTGCTTCCAGTTGGTCTTCCTTCCCATCGGGGCGCCGATCGCGTGCCGAACCACAGGATCACGGCAGCCATCGCCGAAGAAGCGCGGCAAGTGAGATACTTGCGACACGTCTCCACCGCACTCGACAGGAACGAAGGGGAGTGGACCTGATCACCAGACGTAGCAGCCAAGAGCTTCGCCGCAAGCATTAGCGATGGAACCACAAGCCGCGCCGTCTATATCTCTCTTCATGCTCGATGTTCTCTCCGCCCCAGCCGTTCCGGCGATCAAGCGCCGCCAGGACTATCGCCCGCCTGCCTGGCTGGTGCCGAACGTGGCGCTCGACTTTGCGCTGGACCCGGGCGCGACGCGGGTTCGCGCCCGGCTGGAGGTGTTGCGCAACGGAACGGCGCGCGAGCCGCTGCAGCTGGACGGCGACGGGCTGACGCCGCTGGCCGTGACGGTGGACGGCGTGGCGGTGAACGACTGGCGGATGGAGGATGACCAGCTGGTCATTCCGCTGACCGGCGACGCGCATGTGATCGAAACCGAGGTGGAGATCGCGCCCGACCGGAACACGCAGCTGATGGGCCTGTATTCGTCGGGCGGGAACCTGTGCACGCAGTGCGAGGCGGAAGGTTTTCGCCGGATCACCTTCTTCCCGGATCGGCCCGACGTGCTGGCGACCTATCGGGTGCGGATGACGGCGGACAAGGCGCGCTATCCGGTGCTGCTGGCCAATGGCGATCCGATCGCGCGCGGCGACAATGACGATGGCACGCACTGGGCCGAGTGGCACGACCCGTTCCCCAAGCCAAGCTATCTGTTCGCGCTGGTGGCGGGCGATCTTGCCTGCAATGCGGGCACGTTCACCACGCGATCGGGCCGGGAGGTGCAGCTTGGCATCTGGGTGCGCGCAACCGACCTCGCCAAGACGGATCATGCGCTCCACGCCCTGAAGACCGCCATGGCATGGGACGAGCGGGTCTATGGCCGCGAATATGACCTGGACGTGTTCAACATCGTCGCGGTGGACGATTTCAACTTCGGCGCGATGGAGAACAAGGGGCTGAACATCTTCAACAGCCGCTACATCCTGGCCGATCCCGACACCGCGACCGATTACGACTATGACGCCATCGCCGCGGTCGTGGCGCACGAATATTTCCACAATTGGTCCGGCAACCGGATCACCTGCCGTGACTGGTTCCAGCTTTCGCTGAAGGAAGGCTTCACCGTCTTTCGCGATCAGGGCTTTTCGGCCGATCAAGGCTCCGCCGCCGTCAAGCGGATCGAGGACGTGCGCGGGCTTCGCGCCAGCCAGTTTCCCGAGGATGCAGGGCCGCTGGCACATCCGGTGCGGCCCGAAAGCTACATCGAGATCTCCAACTTCTACACCTCGACCATCTACAATAAGGGCGCCGAGCTCATTCGCATGATGGCGACCATCCTGGGGCCTGAGCGGTTCCGGGCGGCGTGCGACCTGTATTTCGATCGCTTCGACGGCACCGCCGCGACCTGCGAGGATTTCGTGGCGTGCATGGAAGAGGGCGGCGAAGTCGATCTGTCGCGCTTCCGCCTGTGGTACAGCCAGGCGGGCACGCCGCGCGTGTCGGCAAGCCTGGATCATGAGGGCGGGCGGGCAACGCTTCGGCTGGCGCAGCATGTGCCGCCGACGCCCGGCCAGTCGGGCAAGGAGCCGATGGTCCTGCCGCTGCGCATCCGGCTGTTCGGCGCGGAAACGGGCCAGCCGCTCGGGCCCGAACAGCTTGTGCTGCTCGACGAGGCGAGCGAGTCGATCGTGTTCGAGGGCGTCGCGGAGCGGCCGGTGCTGTCGATCAACCGCGGCTTTTCGGCCCCGGTGACGATCGAAAGCGATCGGACGGCGGCAGACCTCGCCTTTCTGGCGCGAAACGATGACGATCCGTTCGCACGCTACGAGGCGATGCAGCAGCTGATGCTGGATACGTTGGTGGCGGGCGCGGTGGAGGACGGCGCGGACCATCGCGCGGTGATCGACGCGGTGGCGGACACGCTGGACAATCCGGCGCTCGACCCCGCGTTCATCGCCGAAGCGGTGCTGCTGCCGTCCGAAAGCTTCGTCGGCGATCAACTGAGCGTGGTCGATCCGGAAGCAATCTATGCCGCGCGCGAGGCGCTGCGCGCCGATCTCGGCCGCGCGCTGGAAGAGCGCTGGCGCGACCTTTACGACGTGAACAGCAGCGCCGCGCCTTATGCCTATACGCCGGCGGCAAAGGGATCGCGCCGGATCCGCAACGTGGCATTAGGCTATATCGCGGCGTCCGGCGCGCGCGACGCGGCGGAACAGGCATTCCGCCAGTTCGAGCGGGCCGACAACATGACCGACCGGCAGGGCGCGCTCGGCACGCTGGTGAACGGCAGCAGCGATCTGCGCGAGGCGGCGCTGGACATCTTCTACAATCGTTATTCTGGCAATGCGCTGGTGCTCGACAAATGGTTCCAGACCCAGGCGCTGTCGACGCGTGACGATACGCTGGCGGCGGTCAAGGCGCTGGCGGAGCATCCGAGCTTCACGCTGGCCAATCCGAACCGCGCGCGCAGCCTGATCGGTGCCTTTGCGGTGAACCAGCGGGCGTTCAACCAGGCCGATGGCGCGGGCTATCGCTTCCTTGCCGACCAGCTGATCGCGCTGGACCGGCTGAACCCGCAGACGGCGGCCAAGCTGCTGCCACCGCTGGGCCGCTGGCGCCGGTTCGATGCCGCCCGCTCGGCGCTGATGCGGGCCGAGCTGGAGCGGATCGTGGGGACGGCGGGATTGTCGAAGGACCTGTTCGAACAGGCGTCCAAGAGCCTGGAGGGATAAGGCCGGCCGCGATGGCCGGGCGGGATGTGCGCCCCGCCGCCGCGACGGCAGCGGGGCGGCACGATCAGAAGGCGCCGGGCGCCTCGCGCTGGAACGTGCCGGGCCGCGCGGGCGTAAGCAGCGTGCGCTTCGTCGCCGTGTCCTTCACCCGCGCTGCCGACGCCGAGGCGCTGGCGCCGCCGATCGGCGTACAGCTGCGCCCGTTCAGAAACGCCAGCGCCTGCTGCACCGAGGCTTCGCGCGGATCGCCGAGCGGATAGGAGATGTCGTCCGTCGCCTGGCAGGTCGCCGGCATGAATGGCGCGAGACCGTTGTAGTAATCGCCCTGCCGCTCGGCATTCTGCGTCGCGAAGGCAACGAGGCGCAGGCGATCGTCGCATGACGGCTTGTCGCGCGCGATCTGGCCGACCGGTTTGCCATAAGTGTTGGTGCCGATCAGCGCGACGTTGCCGCGCAGATAGGGGATCATGGCGTTGATCACGAGCTCGCTGGCCGAGGCCGTGCCCTCGCTGCCGATGAAGGCGATCCGGGTCGGGGAGACGGACTGCGGCTGGGGCGAGAAATAGTCGGTCACGTTCTCGGACGATTTTTCGCGGCGATAGGTGGTGTAGCCCATCACCTCGCTGGCCTGGCGATTGCCGCCCAGGAGATTGTTCATCAGCCGCGCGGTGGAAACCAGCCCGCCGCCATTGTAGCGGAAGTCGACGATCAGTTCGGTAATGCCGGCGGCGCGCAGCTGGGCGAAGCCGTCGCGCAGCGACTGATCGGCGGTGGAGATGAAGGTGCGCAGGTTGATATAGCCGACGCGCCGGCCGCTATCCTCCAGGATCCTGACGCCATAGCGCGACGAGACGGGCGTGAGCTCGAATTCGCGCGGGGCGATCGTCACGTCCCGTTCGCTGCCGCTCAGCGCGCGGACGCGCAGCACGCGAGTGTCGCCAGCGACGGATCCGCCCAGCGCATCGCTGATCGCCTGCGCCCCGCCCTCGGCAAACAGCGCGGAGACGGTGCGCAGCGTGCCGCCCGGGCGACCGATCGCGACGATCTCGCTACCGCGATCGATACCTGCCTCCAGCGCGGGCGTGCCTTCGAACGCTTCGATGACGAACATCCGCCCGGCGCCGGGATTGATCCCCAGGCGAAAGCCATAGCCGGCGCTGGAGCCTGACGCATAATAGGCATTCTCCTCGGCGATCGAGGTCAGATAGGTGAAGTAACGGTCCTTGTTCTGCGCCCGCGCTGTCGCGGTCAGCGCATCGATATATTCTGTGACCCCGGCATAGCCAGACGGGTCGAGACTGGCCGGCAGCGTATCGGGAAAGAGATACCATTCGCGAAGCTCGGCCGCTGCCCAGGCCTGGCGCTCGCCAAGCGAGCAGCCCGCCGCCGTGGTGGGGGTGGGCGTCGGAGTTGGGGTCGGTGTGGGCGAAACGCCGGTCGCGCTTCCGCCGCTGCCGCCACCATCACCGCCGCAGCCGGCGAGAAGACCGATGAGGCATATTGCTGCGGTAAAGCGACGTGTCACGAACCCAAGACCCCCTTGTTTGCAATGGAGGTAGCAGGTTGCGCGATGGAGGCCAGCAGAACCGAACGGGATTGCTCAGCCGAGCAGGTCGATCGTCAGCCTGTCGCCTTCGCCGTTGAAAAAGCGGGAAAGAACTGCGGTGAACGGCGCCGGATCATCGGCCGCAGCGGCGAAGAGGGTCATGGAGGAGCGGAGCTTCATGGCGTCCACGCCGCCGAGAATGGCCGTGGCATCTCCAGTGGCGCCGATCAGCGCCTCGCACGCGGCGATCAGCCGGGGGCCGAGCAGGGGGTGCGCGAGATAGGCGCGCGCCTCGGCCAGTGACGCGATGCCGAAATGCTTCGCCGTCGGGCTCTGGCCGAGATCACGCAGCTGGGGAAAGACGAACCACATCCAGTGGCTGGTCTTTCGCCCGCGTCGCAATTCGGCGAGCGCATCGGCATAGCTGTGTTCCTGCGCTTCCACGAAGCGGGCGAGATCGAAAGGGTCTGTCACACGGCATCAACGCATGGCGCGCATCGCAGATGCCGCTGGTGCGTTGGAAGCGCAGAAGGAGTGGCCATGCTTGAACATATCCCCGCCTGGCTGGGGCGCAGCCTGGGCAATGTGCGCGCCGGCGCCAGCAAGCTTGCGATCGTGCAGCCCGAACTTGGCGGACGTTTCGAACCGATCGATCTTTCCAGCCCGGCGTTCGCCCAGGACGCGCGCCTGCCGCCGCGCTTTACGGCGGATGGAGAAGGCATATCGCCGCCGCTCGTCTGGGGCGCGCTGCCGGAGGGGACGGCCACGCTCGCCTTGCTGGTCGAGGATGCCGATGCGCCCGCGCCGCAGCCGCTGGTTCATGCGGTGATCTGGGGCATCCCGGCGGATGCGGGGCGATTGCCGGAGGGCGCGATCGTTGCCGATGGCGCTGGCCTGGCCGACACGGGAGATGTGGGGCGCAACTCCTATCTGGGCGAAGGGTGGCTTCCGCCTGACCCGCCGACCGGCCATGGAGAGCATCGTTATGTGTTCCAGCTGTTCGCGCTGGACGCTGCGGCCGAGGATCCGGGCCCGTCGCCCGGCCGTTCAGCCCTGGTGCGGGCTATGGCCGGGCATGTGCTGGCTGCCGGGCTGCTGATCGGCACCTATTCGCGGGGCGAGGAGGCCCTGACCGGGCACGCTCAAACGACGGTGGCGGCAACATCCACATAGGCCAGCAGGGCTGAGGCGCCGATGATGGCGCCGAACGCGGCAAAGGCAGAGCGGATCATGATTGGTTGACCTTGGCTGATGAGGTGAGGCGGCGATCAGGCGATCGGCACGACCGGAACGGCTGCGCCGACCATCAGGGCGGCAAAAGCGACGGCGCCGACGAAGCTGGCGACATGCAGTTGAAGCTGGTTCAGACGATAGGTCATGGTGGATCTCCTTGATGCCGGCGCCGGACCGTCCGCCGCCGATGCCAGAAGCATTGCAGGCGGCGTGCCAGTTTTGCGCGATCAAGGAATTTGAAAGACTTAGCGAAGCGTGGCGTGAAGATCGGCGCGTGGCGCCAATACCGCGTGGCAGATCACGCCATCAAGCGGCGGAAAATGCCCGGTTCCGACCCGCCGCCTTGGCCCGGTACAACGCGGCATCGGCGCGCGCATAGAGCGCCTCGCGCGGATCATCGCTTGTCCCCGCCGCCACGCCGCCGGAAATCGTCACCACGCCGATCGGCGCATCCGTCTTGCGCGAGCGGAAGCGGCGGGCAGCGACGGCGCTGCGCGCACGGTCGACCAGGGTAACGGCGGCGTCGATGTCGACCCCGACGAACAGAAGGGCGAACTCCTCCCCGCCATAGCGCGCGACCACGGCTCCGCCGCTTTCGCTGGCGATGGTCAGGCCAACGGCACGCAGCACGCGATCGCCGACCGCATGTCCGAATTCGTCGTTCACGCGCTTGAAGTGATCGATATCGCACAGCGCCAGCGCCACCGGGGTGCCGGGCGGAAGCGCGTCATAGGCCTCGTCAAAGGCACGCCGGTTCGCCAGTTCGGTGAGCGGATCGAGCCGTGCCGTGCCGCGTGCCTCGACCAGCGCGCTGCGCAGCGCGGCCGCCTCCTGCTCTGCCGCCGCCATCCGACGCTCCGCAACATGGGCACGGTCGATCATCGCAGCCGTCAGGCGGGACACCTCGTCCATGCCCGTTGTCGCATCGGCCTGGCGCATGGCGGCCGCGCTGGCGGCGAGATCGCGGCCAAAGCCACTCGTTTCCTCGTGAATGGAACGTACGGCGTCGGAGAATTGCGCCATCTGCATCTCTGCCCGCGCAATCATCTCATCAGCCTGGGCGTGAAGCTCGGCCGCCTCGGGCGACTGCTGCGGGTCAGGCCCATCGGGCCCATCGGGCAGGTCAGGTCGTGGCGCCACGCTGCCGACGGTCGGGCCACCCAGATCCGCAATGTCCTGCGCCGTCAGGCGGATGCCGCCATCGGTCAGTGCCGCGACCGATCGCGCCAGCGCCCCGCCGGGATCGGACAGCACCCTATAGGCAAAGGCATAATTGGCCGGCTCCACGCCCAGCCTGTGATCGGCCAGGAATTGACCAACTGCCGCGAACAGCTCGTCTTCCTTCTGCCTGGGGAACTCAATCATCCATCCCGCGCCCCGTATCGACCCGGCGTTCACCCGGCGCCGCACGTTTGAAGCCTCACTGTCGGCGGCAGAAGCTAAAAATCCGTTGCCGTCCGTCACCAAGCTCAGGAACGGGGCAGCTTCTTCACCGCTTCCAGCGTGAGCGCGACGTGGCGGTCCGCGGAAAGGTCATCGTGAACATAGGCGATCCGGCCCGTGCGATCGATGACATAGCTGGTGCGGCGGGTGGCATCGCGTCCCTTGACCTGCCGGCCAAGCGCCACGTCATAACCGGCGACGACACGGGGACCCGCACTCGCGACGGGGAACTTGCCCGCACATTCGGCGGCCGAGAATTTCGTCAGATCCTCCACCGTATCGGCCGACATGCCGATCACCGTCGCACCGGCGGCGCGGAACGCGGCGATGTTTTCGGCAAAGGCGCGCGCCTCCGCGTTGCAGCCCGCGGTAAAGGCGGCGGGGAAGAAATAGAGCACCACCGGCCCCTTTTTGAGCTGCTGCCCGAGGCTCACTGTCACCACCTTGCCGGCGACGGCGCCGCGCGTGGTGAAATCGGGCGCCTTGGCCCCGACCGGGAGCGTGGCGCCGACCGGCCCGGCAACGGCAAGCGAGACGATGGCGGCGGCAGCGGCAAGGACGTGGCGCATGGGGGCTCTCCCGAAAGAAGGCATCATTCTAGCGTTGCGCGTTCCGGGGCGATAGGGCTGGCGGATGCCGATCCGACAAGCCGACCTCGATCTCGCCCGCCGCCTCGCCGATGCCGCGGGGGAGGCGATCCGCCCCTATTTTCGCGGGGAGCTGGGCACCGAGATGAAGGACGATCACTCGCCCGTGACGCTCGCCGACCGCGCGGCGGAGGCGGCGATGCGGCGGATCCTGGATGCTGAGGCGCCGGGCGATGCGGTGCATGGCGAAGAATATGGCGCCAAGGATGGCGTGACCGGCCGCCGCTGGGTGCTGGATCCCATCGACGGGACTCGCAGCTTCACCGTGGGGCGCGCCATCTTCGGCACGCTGATCGCGCTGGTCGAGGATGGCTGGCCGGTGATGGGCGTGATCGACCAGCCGGTAGTGCGGGAACGCTGGATCGGCGCCGCCGGCCGCCCGACGCTGTTCAACGGCGCGCCGGCGCGGACGCGCGCATGCCGCGAAGTGGAAGGCGCAATCCTGGCGACGACGAGCCCGCATGCCTTCAACGACGATGAAGTGCCCCACTTCCTGGCGCTGGTCGCGGCGGTTTCCGGCGGCCATGCGCGGCAGGGGCCGGTCTATGGCGGCGACTGCTACAACTATGGACTGCTGGCGAGCGGGCACCTGGACATCGTGTGCGAGGGCGGGCTGGCGCTGCACGATTTTGCCGCGCTGGCGCCGATCGTGGAGGGTGCCGGCGGGCGGATGTGCGACTGGAACGGCGATCCGCTGACCGAGGCGAGCACGGGTCAGGTGCTGGCGATCGGCGATCCGGCGCGGATGGATGAGGTGCTGGAGGCGCTGCACGCGGTGGCGGGCGGGCACGATCATGGGCATGGGCGCGGGCATGAGCACGGGCATGGGCATTGAGGCCCCCCGCTGGGCTTATCCCCTGAACCGTTCGCACTGAGCTTGTCGAAGTGCGTGTCCTGAAGCGCGGCGCTCGGGGCACGTCCTTCGACAGGCTCAGGACGAACGGCGTAAAGGGGCGGAGCCTTTAATCGTCATGCCGGGCTCGTCCCGGCATTGAGGCCGCCGCGGACCTCACATGCGTTGGAACGCCCGGACGGCTGGATGCCGGCACGGATGCCGGCATGACGGAGGGCTGGGTATCAGCCGACCGACAGAGCCAGCTTTCCGTCGCCCTCGTCCACCCGCACGGTCGCGCCGTCCTTTACCTCGCCGCGCAGGATAAGGTCGGCGAGCGGATCCTGCAGGTAGCGCTGCACCGCGCGTTTCAGCGGGCGGGCGCCATAGACCGGATCATAGCCGACCCGGCCGAGCCATGCGCGCGCGGCGTCGGTGAGGTCGAGGGTCACCTTGCGGTCGGCGAGCAGCTTGCCGACCCGCGCGACCTGAATGTCGACGATCGGGCCCATGTGCGCCTGACCCAGGCGGTGGAAGAGGATGATCTCGTCCAGCCGGTTCAGGAACTCGGGGCGGAAGTGTGCGCGCACCACGTCCATCACCTGCGGCTCGACCGTTTCGACATCCTCGCCCTCGCCGAGATTGGCGAGGAACTGCGAGCCGAGGTTCGACGTCAGGATGATCAGCGTGTTGCTGAAATCGACCGTGCGGCCCTGTCCGTCGGTCAGGCGGCCGTCGTCGAGCACCTGGAGCAGCACGTTGAACACGTCGCCGTGCGCCTTTTCCACCTCGTCGAACAGCACGACCTGATACGGCCGCCGCCGCACCGCCTCGGTCAGCACGCCGCCTTCCTCATAACCGACATAGCCGGGAGGGGCGCCGATCAGCCGTGCGACAGCGTGCTTCTCCATGAATTCGCTCATGTCGATGCGCACCATCGCGTTGGGATCGTCGAACAGGAACTCGGCGAGCGCCTTGGTGAGCTCGGTCTTGCCGACGCCCGTGGGCCCGAGGAAGAGGAACGAGCCCAGCGGCCGGTTCGGATCCTGTAACCCGGCGCGCGCGCGGCGAACGGCGGTGGAGACGGCGCGCACCGCATCGGCCTGGCCGATCACGCGCTTGCCGATCACTTCCTCCATGCGGAGCAGCTTGTCGCGCTCACCCTCCATCATCCGTTCGACCGGCACGCCGGTCCAGCGCGCGACGACGGCCGCGATGTCCTCCGGCGTCACTTCCTCGCGCAGCATCGCGTTCGCCGTTGCGCCCTGCGCCTCGGCAAGCTGCTTTTCCAGCGCGGGGATGCGGCCGTAGGAAAGCTCGCCCGCCTTGGCGAGATCGCCCTGGCGCTGCGCCTGCTCCAGCTCGAGCCGGGCGGCGTCGAGCTGTTCCTTCAGCTTCGCCTCGCCGGCGAGCTTGTCCTTCTCGGCCTGCCAGCGCTGCGTCAGCTCGGCCGACTGCTGTTCGAGGTTGGCGAGTTCGCCTTCCAGATTCTCCAGCCGGTCGACCGATGCGGCATCGGTCTCGCGCTTCAGCCCCTCGCGCTCGATCTTGAGGCGCAGGATGCGGCGGTCGAGCGTCTCGATCTCCTCGGGCTTGCTCTCCACCTCCATGCGGATGCGGCTGGCGGCCTCGTCCATCAGGTCAATCGCCTTGTCGGGCAGGAAGCGGTCGGTGATGTAGCGGTTCGACAGCGTCGCGGCAGAGACCAAAGCACCATCGGTGATCCGCACGCCGTGGTGAAGCTCGTACTTCTCCTTCAGCCCGCGCAGGATCGAGATCGTGTCCTCGACGGTGGGCTCGCCGACGAACACCGGCTGGAAGCGCCGCTGGAGCGCGGGGTCCTTCTCGACATATTTGCGATATTCATCGAGCGTGGTCGCGCCGACGCAGTGCAGTTCGCCACGGGCGAGCGCCGGCTTCAAGAGATTGCCCGCGTCCATCGCGCCTTCGCTCTTTCCCGCGCCGATCAGCTGGTGCATCTCGTCGATGAACAGGATGATGTCGCCCTCGGCGGCCTTCACCTCGTCGATGACGCCTTTCAGCCGCTCCTCGAACTCGCCGCGATACTTCGCGCCAGCGATCAGCGCGCCCATGTCGAGCGCCATCAGCGTCTTGTTCTTGAGACCATCGGGCACGTCGCCATTGGCGATGCGCAGCGCGAGGCCCTCCGCAATCGCGGTCTTGCCGACGCCCGGCTCACCGATGAGGACGGGGTTGTTCTTGGTGCGGCGCGCGAGCACCTGAATGGTTCGGCGGATCTCCTCGTCGCGGCCGATCACCGGATCGAGCTTGCCGTCCTTCGCCGCCTGGGTGAGATCGCGCGCGAACTTCTTCAGCGCGTCATAGCGGTCCTCGGCGGACGCGGTATCGGCGGTGCGGCCGCCGCGCAGGTCGTTGATCGCGCTGTTAAGCGCGTCGGCCTTCACGCCGGCGGCGCTGAGCGCCTGTCCGGCCGGGGTGTTCGTCGCCAGCGCGAGCGCGAGTAGCAGGCGTTCGACGGTGACGAAGCTGTCGCCGGCCTTTTGCGCGATCTGCTCCGCCTGATCGAGCACGCGGACGCTGTCGTTGTTGAGGCCCGGCGTCGACTGCGCGCCCGATCCGGTGACGGCGGGCAGCCTGGCAAGCTGCGCATCGACATAGGTCGTCGCACGACGCGCATCGCCGCCGGCCGCCAGGATGAGGCCTGCCGCCATGCCCTGCTCATCCTCAAGCAACGCCTTCAGCAGATGTTCGGGGGCGATCTGCTGGTGGCTCATGCGGATCGCGACGGTTTGCGCCGACTGGAGGAAGCCCTTGGCGCGATCGGTGAATTTCTCGAGGTTCATAGGTGTCCCTGTTTCCTTCGAGCATCATTTGGTGTTGCTAAATGGCAACACAAGGGTGCTGGCACGAGAAAGATGGCGATGGCCTAGGGCGCCGTCCAGAGGTTGACGGCGATCGCGTGATCGGCTCCCATCCCATTCCCCGGCAACGCCCGGGGCCCAGCATTGAGCCGGCCCTAGTTGGACCCTGGCTTCCGCCGGGGAACAAAAAAGGAGCGGATCATGAAGGCATTGCGCTATTTCGGCGCGCGCGACATCCAGTACGGATCGACCGACGATGCGACCTTGCAGGACGATCGGGACGTGCTGGTCCGCGTGAAGCATTGCGCGATCTGCGGCAGCGACCTGCATATCTATCATGGTCACGGCTTTTCGCAGGACACCGGCTTCTGCGTCGGGCACGAGGCGGTCGGCGAGGTGGTGGAGACGGGGCGTGCGGTGCGCAACCTACGCTCGGGCGACCGGGTGATGATCTCCGCCGCGGTCGGCTGCGGCGCTTGCCCCGGCTGCCTGATGGGCCGCGTCCACGAATGCGAGAACAATGGTTCGGGCTGCTATGGCCTCAGCGCCGCCTTGCAGGGGAGCCAGGCGGAAGCGGTGCGCGTGCCCGCCGGCGACGTGAATGCGCGGCGCATCCCGGACGGCATCAGCGACGAACAGGCGCTGATGCTGACGGATGCCTTGCCGACGAGCTGGATGGCGGTGCGCAATGCAGACATCAAGCCGGGCGCGAGCGTCGCGGTGGTCGGCCTGGGCCCGATCGGGCTGATGGCGGTGGAAGGCTGTTTCGCGATGGGCGCGGGGCGGGTCTATGCGATCGATCTTGTTCCCGAACGGCGCGCATTGGCCGAAGGGCTGGGCGCGATCGGCGTAGATCCAGCGATGGCGGTGGAGACGATCCGCGAGGACACCAAGGGGCGGATGTGCGGCAGCGTGATCGAGGCGGTCGGTGCCGACGCGACGATCGACATGGCGCTGCGGCTCGTCGGCAAATGGGGCACGGTTTCATGCCTGGGCGTCAATCAGACGCGGCGCTTCCCCTTTCCGATGGAGCGCGCGTTCGCCAGTGGGCTGACGTTCCGCACCGGCACCTGCTCGGTCCCGCATTGGTGGCAGGAGCTGATCCCGATGGTGCAGAAGGGGCAGCTTCACCCCGAACGCTACATCTCTCACCGCCTGCCGCTGTCACAGGGTGCCGAAGCCTATGCGATCCTCGACCGGCGCGAGGCGCTGAAGGTGGTGATGACGCCCGATTGAGGGTATGAGTGGCGGCAAATCACGAGAATGGAGAGAGACATGGCCACGCTGGCATCGGTCGATAATACCAACCAATATGCCCCCGGCGAGTGGGAGGCGCGGGTCGATCTCGCCGCCGCTTATCGCCTCGTTGCGCTGTACGGCTGGGACGACCTGATCTTCACCCATCTTTCGGCCCGCGTGCCCGGACCGGAGCATCATTTCCTCATCAACCCGTACGACATGATGTTCGAGGAGATCACCGCCTCGTCGCTGGTCAAGATCGACGTGGAGGGCAATCCGGTCGGCCATACCGACCATCCGGTGAACCCGGCGGGCTTCACGATCCACTCCGCGATCCACATGGCGCGCGAGGATGCGGCGGCGGTGATGCACCTCCATACGCCGCACGGCCAGGCGGTGAGCGCGATGGAGTTCGGGCTTCTCCCGCACACCCAGACGGCGATGATCGCGCAGCACAATGTCGCCTATCATGACTATGAGGGCATCGCGACCGACCTGGATGAGCGCGAGCGGCTGGTGCAGGATCTCGGCGAGAAGCACGCGATGATCCTGCGCAACCATGGCACGCTGGCGGTGGGCGAGAGCGTCGGCGCGTGTTTCCTTCGGCTCTACTTCCTGGAGCGCGCGTGCGAGGCGCAGGTGCTGATGCTGTCTGCCGGACGCGAGAACCTCAACAACCCGCCGCAGGGCGTGGAGGAGAAGGTTGCCGGGCAGAGCGCACCGGCGGGGATGGGCAAGCTGGCCGAGAAGCTGGCGTGGCCGGCGCTGCTGCGCAAGCTCGACCGGATCGATCCCAGCTTCCGAAACTGAGCGCGGCGGCCCCGCTCAGTTCGCCGCGCCGCTCGTCAGGCGGCGGGCGGCGGGGCTATTCGATCCGCCGCGCCTCGACTTGTGGCAGGTTGAGGCAGGCGCGGGTCTGGGGGCCGCCCAAAACATCATAGCTTCCGCCCGTCTGCCGGGCGAGCATGGTCGCGATGGAAAGCCCCAGGCTGCTGATGCCCTCGGCGGAGAAATCGGCGGG
>NZ_LSKH01000277.1:0-1938 GCF_001557395.1 Sphingomonas sp. CCH5-D11
CCGGCTGATCGGCGGGCTGGGTGATGACCAGCTGCTCGGCGGTGCCGGCAACGACACGTTCGTGTTCCGCGACACGCCGGGCGATGACACGATCGTCGACTTCGTATCGGGCACGGACAAGATCGACCTCAGCGCGTTCGACATCGCCGCCGAGGATGTGACCGCCGTGACGAACGGCGCGAACACGACCTTGTTCGTCAATGTCACGGGCGATCTGACGCCCGATTTCACCATCACGCTGACGAACGCGGGCCCGCCGGTGGCAAGCGACTATATTCTCTGAAGGCGGTTGGGGCGGCGCTTCGGCGCTGCCCCGGTCGGCGACAGGAAAGGGCGGTCGATCCACGCGATCGACCGCCCTTTTCACTGCGTCACGCGTCGATCAGGACGGCAGGCCCACGCGCAGGCTGGGATTGCCGTTGTTCGTGCCATTGGGGAAGAAGCCGCCGCCGTTCACATTGGCACCGGTCGCGTTGAGGTACACGATATTGTGCACCTGCTGGCTGTTGCGGCTGTAGGCGACGCCATCGCCATCGGCGAGGACGATGTTCGAGGCGCCGTTGCTGCCGGCGATCCCCTGGTCGGAGTCCCCGTTCTTGTCGAGCACGTCGCGCGCGTCGGAGATCCTGGTGGTGGCGGTCACCAGCGCCGCGGTCGACATTCCCTTGGCGTAGAGCACGGTGCGCACCAGCCCCGCATGATAGGCCTCCGCCGCCAGAATGCCCGCCGCCGCCTCCAGATACACTTTGCTCGACAGCAGCGGCGCAGCGCCCTTGTAGGCGCTCACCCCCACGTCCTCGAACAGATAGGCGCCGAGCAGGAAGTTCTCGGGCGAGGAATAGGGATTGAACGTCTCGTTCGCCCCGACCACGCCGGCAGCACGCGCCGCCGCGGTAAAGGCGCCATTGGCGTCGCCCGAGATGTTGATGTTGGGCATCGCCACGGCGGCGGATCCGAGCGCGGTGCGCAGGAAGGCGACATGCGCCGCCTCGTCGGCCGCGATCTCGCGCGCATAGGCACCAACCAGCGGATCGCCGGAAAAGTCCACCCTCGCGCCGCCGGTGACGGTCCCGCCGGCAGCGCCGCTCCCGCTCGCCGTCTGCGCCGCCGCAAGGCCGGTGCCGTTGACGGCGAAAAGATAGAATTGCGCCTCGAGATACTCGAGGTTCAGCGCGAGATTGAGGATATCGGCGTCGGTCACCGGCGCCGCCGTTGGCGTGGGCGTTGGCGTCGGGGTGGGTGTCGGCGCGAAGATATTGTCGTCATCATCGTCGAAACAGCCGGACAGCAAGGTGGCGCCAGTCAGCGCCAGCGTGCTGCCGCCCGCCACCTTGATGAAACGGCGCCGCGCCGCCCGCCGCGCGTCGGAAGCGGCGAGAATGTCGAGGGCCTTGCGATGGTCGATCATGGTCTGTGTCCCGGAAAAAGCGTGAAAAGAGCCGATGGAAGCGCAGCCACGCTCATGCGGTGGACCGGATGTTGCCGTTCACGCCATTGGGGAAGAAGCCGCCCATCGTGGCACTGGCGGCATTGAGATAGACGATGTTGAGCACCTGGCCCGTCGTTCGGCTGTAGGCGAGGCCATTGACGTTGAGCGGCGCGATATTGGACGTCAGCGTCGCGCCGCTGCCCGACGGAGCGATCCCCTGATCCGCGTCAGGCGCAATGCCGCGCACGCGATCCTCGGCCGGGCTGCCGTCCAGCGTATCGCGGGCGGTGGAGATCTTCTCCGTCGCATCGACCAGGGCGCTGACGCCCTTGGCATAAAGCGTCGTGCGGACGATCGCCGCGTGATACGCCTCCACCGCCAGGATGCCGGCGGCCGCCTCAAGGAACGTCTTGTTCGAAATCAGCGGCGCAGCGCCCTTATAGGCGGTGACGCCGACATCCTCGAAGATGAACGCGCCGAGCAGGAAGCTGTTGGGATCGGCATAGGGG